>JAGIAF010000006.1:20745-21024 GCA_017745015.1 Bdellovibrio sp.
AGGAAAAGGCCGATAAGGTTGTGAAGGAATTCCCAGAGGTGAACGACGTTTTTTCGCGCATTGGTACTAGTGAAGTTGCGACAGATCCAATGGGTGTGAACATCTCGGATACTTATATCATGTTGAAAGATCGCTCGGAGTGGCCTAAAGCCAACGAGGGTAAGAAGCATACTTATGAATCTTTGGTAGGTGCGATTTTGGAGCGCTTAGAAAAAGAGCTTCCGGGACAAAATTATTTGGCGTCGCAACCCATTCAAATGCGTTTCAATGAATTGCTCG
>JAGIAF010000006.1:21034-28582 GCA_017745015.1 Bdellovibrio sp.
CCAATGTCAATCAAGTGGATTTGGCGGGCACCAGTCCGGTTCTTAAATTCGAGCCTAAGGAGGAAGCTCTTCGTCAGTACGGCGCAAGCATTTCTGATGTTCTGAATACTGTGGCGATCGCTCTTGGAGGACAAGAGGCGGGCTACCTTTATGAGAATGAAAGAAAGTATCCCATCGTCGTGCGCTTGAGTGATCAAGAGCGCTCGAATTTGGAAACGATTCGTTCATTACCTGTAGGACTGGGCACGAATACGACAACGCCACTTTCAAACTTGGCGACATCAAAATTCTCTGAGACTTTCGGTTCGATCTATCGTGAAGATGCCAATCGCCGTTCGGCGGTGCTGGTTAATTTACGTGGTCGTGACACTGAAAGCTTCGTCAATGAAGCTCAAGCTCTGGTAGAAAAGGATTTGAAACTTCCGCAAGGTTATTACCTGCAGTGGGGCGGCAATTTCAAAAATCTTCAGGAGGCTCGCAATCGTTTGTTGGTACTAACACCGCTGGCCTTGGTTTTAGTTCTCTTGATGATCTATGCGGCTTTTCGCAATATTGGTGAGACGATCCTGATTTTCTGCTGTGTCCCGTTTGCCTGGGTTGGCGGTGTGCTCGGCTTGATGGCCAACGGACTGCCATTTAGTATTTCTGCAGGTGTTGGCTTTATCGCATTGTCGGGGATTGCTGTTCTGAATGGTGTGGTTCTTGTGAACTACTTCAATCAACTGAAAGTGCAAGGGCTCTCGGGTCACAAATTGGTATTAGAGGGAACGTTGATTCGCCTAAGACCCGTTTTAATGACGGCCTTGGTGGCGATCTTTGGTTTCTTACCAATGATGCTATCGACGGGGGGCGGAGCAGAAGTGCAGCGACCTCTGGCATCGGTGGTCATCGGAGGCCTAGTGTCTTCCACAATGCTGACATTGATCGTCCTTCCGATTCTGTATTCACTCTTTGAAAGGAAGTTCTCAGTTAAAGCTCACTAGTCGGTACAAAAATCGACATAAAGCCAGCTTTGAATCTTTTCCACCAACTGGTGTCGGGTTCTTTCCAGAACTCGACACTTTTTCCAGCATCCGTCGCCGTCCAGTCAAAAGCAATTTCACCGCAGTCATATTCCTAGAATCGCTCAAGATAGAAAGATCTCAAGATGCATATTCGCAGCGAGATCCAAGAATTCTCAAATTAATTCCGTCGAAGGTCTGCGTTTCATTTTTCTGTTTATCCAACCTACCTCTAGTTCTTTGCCATTTCGTCATTCAAATTCCTCGATCTTGATTACCTGCAGGTAACCTTCTGTTGTTGCGCAAAAGATATGCGCCAAAGCGAGGATGAATGACTAAAAGATTTGTATTAGGTTCGATGATGATGGCCGCTCTTGGATTGGTTTCTATTTCGTGTCAAAGAGCAGATTCCCATGAATACGCTGTGACTGATCAAACGCAAGCAGCTGCAGACGAGACAGTGACGGGTGAAGCTCCAGAACAAACTGAACAAGATCAAACTGCAGATAACACTACCGATGCCACGGACACGACAGATACAACTGCTTCTGATTCTGAAGACATTGTCGATCACTTGGTGAATGATCAAACTGAGGAAGATCATGATCATTCCGATGAGGTAACAAGTGCGATGAGCCAAGACATTCAGGCTCTGGGCTGCGTAAAGGCAACAAGCTCTCAAGAAGCTAAAGTTGATTTGGGTTTAAGCAAAAAAGAAAAGTTCCTAAAACGATGTGCAGCAGAGACAAACAACTCTTCATGGTGTGCGCAGTTGGTTCGTCCGAACCCAAGCAGCTATAACACATTCTCCTGTACTTATGGTTCAAGCCAAGCACATATCTTGATCCATCCAGATGAGACGACTTGGAAGTATCCAATTGCCGGCGTGAAAATTATCAAAGATCTTCAAGCCAAAGGTTTGAAAGTCAGTCAAATTTACAACTGGTGGAGACCGGAGCCTTACAATAAAAATGTAGGCGGTGCAGCGGGAAGACATCCTTATGGCACAGCCATCGATGTTCGCTTTGCAAGCAATGCGACGGCAAATGCCGCGTTCAAAGAGCTTTGCAAAATGCGCAAAGCCGGCAGACTCCGTGCCATCGGCCATTATGGCAGCGCCTCTTTGCACATCGGTGTTGGCGATAAGCTTGCCAACACATGGGGCAAATACTGCAACTAACGGTTACAAAAATATTTGAAACTTAAAAAAGGCAGGCTGTTTTAGTCTGCCTTTTTCTTTGCAAGATGCTTCTTAAAATAAAACATCATAATAATTCCCACGGTCATCAGTAAAGATCCAAAGTACTTCCAGCTGCGTCCCGGGTCTCGGTTCACTGATAAAATCGAAGCCAGTGCTGTGCCATTGGGGCCCTCTTCAAAGCTCGCTTGATATAAATAGAAGCCTTTATGTTTTAAAGGCTCATTCATCGAGATCAAAGCTTTCGTACCACCATCATAAAGAACTTCGCTCTGATAGGCCATGGCGCGAGTCGTGCCCGGGTAAGCTGTCTTTTGAAACTGGGCTAAGGAAATACCGAAGTCCAATGGAAGGCGCTTGTTACGGAAAGCCACAAGATAAACCCAACTGTCGGTAAATATCTTCACATAGTCATTGAGAACCAAGTAACTCTCTATGCCGTTATAGCGAACTTGCAGAGCTTGAACAGTGAGGGGAGTCGGTGTCTCGAGGATTTTCACATCATAGCGTTGCGCGGCTTTGGGTAAATACCTTAAAGCTCTGAACTCCAATCCCATCCAGCCCGTATCAATGACTTGTCCTTCTGCGATCAACCCTTTCTCTTTCGGAGCACTGTCGTTTTTATTGAACAGCCAATAGTTCATCTTGCCGTTTTCACCTTGGAACAGGCGAATCTCATTGATTCCCGCCGTTCGCTCCCACAGTCCACCCATGGTTATCAAAAGAGGACCCAGTTGCTTGTCGACGCGCTCAAAAGGATTTCGTTGCACCAGCCAATCCACTTGATTGACATTGGCGTTGGAAATTTGAAATCGCAACGCCGCACCACTTTGTGAATTTGACGAAGCCTCAATCTTTTCTTGAGGAAGCGCATATGGAACTGAAGAGATAATTTCGAAATTCAGATCCTTGGCTTTAATTAAGAAAGGCTTGCCAGGAACAATAGGGGATTTAATGAAGTTCACGGGCTCGGTGGAAACTTGCTCATAGTCGTTGCCATCACGAGAACGATAGATCACGAGCTCCGTATCAGACACCGTCACTTCTTTGACGGGCTCAGGGGAGCGAGTCAGGCGAATGGTTCCGTCCACTCCAAAGAGTTGTGTCAGAAGAGAGCCATAAATAATAATGATGATTCCAATATGAGCAAATATGAAAGCCGAATGGTGAATCTTCCAAGGCCAGCGATCTACGATCACCGCAATCAAACTCAAAGTCAGCATCCCTAACGTAAGATACATCCATACTGAATTATAAACCCAGTTCTTTGCGGTCCACGCATCATAGCGCGATTCCACCACTGTTCCTGCAGAGATCAGAACAGCCAGTACTGCAATAATAAGAACTGCCAGCTTCAGGGATGCAAAGAAACGAATGACCTTTTTAAACACGTGCTCTATTTCCCTGCTACTTTGTTGCGGCGAAGCTCAGCTACCAGCTTTTGACCTTGGCGACTGCGGTCAATTGAGAGCCCCAAAATACGAGCCGCTTCTTGCGGAGCGTGGAAGCCCGAAGAGTTTTCTGACTCTACGAAGTCAAAGAGGAACTGCGCTTCTTTTTGCAGTTGGCGTGCTTGCTTCAAAGTTGGATTTGGAGTTCTTTCCAAATCTATATCTTTAAATTCTTTGAGATCATTGATGAAGTCGATTAAGGCATTGAAGGCCACATTGCGAAGTTCATCGTGCCGATCTTGAATAGCTTCGACGCGATCTTTGAGTTCCTTTTCAGGAACATTGTGGCAAGTCTGGCAGGCCTTGTTAATATTCAGAACCGGGCTTTGCACATGGTGATCTGTGACCTTCATCGCACCCACACGTTGGTAAGGCATATGGCAATCCACGCAGGCAACACCAGCGCGAGCATGAGTTCCTTGATTGAACATCTCAAATTCTGGATGTTGTGCTTTAAGAACTTTTGCTCCAGTCAAAGCATGAGTCCAATCGGTGAAGCCCACTTCATTATAGTAAGCTACGATTTGATCGGCCTTCAAACCTTTGGCCCACGGATAAGTCAGGCGTTTCTCCGGTCCTTTAAAATAGTATTCAACGTGACACTGACCACAAACGTAAGTACGCATTTCTTGGCGAGTGGCATCTTTGTTCACATCAAACTCTTTGATACCTTGTTGAGCTTTCACAAGTTTGATCGCTTCCATAAATGCTGGACGAGTCACGCGCAAAGACATGGTTGCGGGATCATGACAGTCAATACAAGATACGGGATGTTTCACAGAGTGCACGACTTCTTTGTAAGGGATTTTATTCATCTCTTCAAAGCCCTTCGTGATGTCGCCGTTACCTAACTTTTTATAAAGAACATAAGTTGAAGCATGACAATTCAAGCAAGTACCAGGTTGACCACCGGGAACATTTTGACGTTCTGTGAACATTTGATCTGACAGCATATAAGCATGACCGCGGTCTTCACGGAAGTCTTTGGCAAACGCATAGCCTGCCCACATCACTTTCAAACGAGGGTCTTCATCGATACGTTCGACAGTCACAGTGGAGCGAGGATCTTTGTCCGTGGGGATGTGGGGGAACGCTTCGGAGCCACCCCATTTTGTACGCTTCATATCTGCAGTTAGCAAATAAGAATCATATTGGAATGGGAAGTTCTTTCCCCAAACCGCAGGATCATCGGTGTCATCAGTGATTTCGACCACGCGATAAAATGGATTCTTAGCTTCGGTTTTTCGTTCAAAGATATTTACTAAAAGAGCCGTCACCAGCACTGTGGCAATGGCGGCGACTCCGACTGCAATAAACATCCATTTGCGATTGCTCATAGCTAACTCCTACTTCACATGCCCGACGCCACGATGGCAGTGCAGGCAGTTCGCGTTTTCATTGTGTTTCTCGTCTGGTCGTACCATGGCTTGAATCATCGGTTGATGACAGCTCAAGCAAGAGTTTTTAACGACATTCAAACTGTGGTCCTTGATACGAATCGGATCCGGAAAGTTCTGCAAGGTGAACGCAGCGGAGTGGGCAAAACCATTCATCGCTTTCACTGCATATTTTCCGACGATATTGTGAGGCAAGTGGCAATCATTACATTTCGCCACATGATGATGGGCGCCTTTTTGCCAAGTGTCCATTTGATCGCGCATCACGTGACAGTTCACGCATGCTTTCGGGTCGTCCGACATATAGGAATAACCTTTAGCATAGATAAATGAATAGCAACCAAGTCCAATGACGACTCCGAATAGAACTAAGATGATAATACTCAATGGACTGATTTTCTTTTCGTCGGCCATATTTTTATTCAACTCGTTTTCATCTAATAAAGGCAATTGTATTTATAAAGGGTATGCATCTCGTCAATAAGACTGCAGTTCACTGGGCTTTTCTCTTAAGGACTTCTAGTCTGTGGGAGGAGGAAACGAGCAATGAAACTACTTCGAGATATTTCCTTAGCATTTATTGTGATGACGAGCCTGGGGAGTAACTCCTGGGCGCAAAATCAAACTTCTGACAAATCATATAATAAGATGGCGGTGGAGGCTGTGATTTGGGGAACTCCCTTAGTCACCATGGACGCCATGAGGCAAGCCTATTTCAGAGACGCTAAGGCAAAGTACAACGACATCGTTTATCTCGCGAGGGATTGGAAGAATCAAGTCACGACTCCGAACTCATCATCAATTTATTTGTATTTTAACTACAACACCACCCATGGTCCGACTGTTATTGAGATTCCCGCAGCCCAGGGCGGAGGAATCTTTGGTTCCATCGAAAATGCGTGGCAACGTCCGTTGGCAGATTTCGGTCCCAAGGGCGAAGACGCAGGAAAAGGCGCGAAGTATTTAGTTCTGCCTCCAGGATATTCGGGCCCCGTTCCCGCCGGTTACATCAAAGTGCCATCAGATACGTACAATGGTTACTCGGTGATTCGCGCGATTCCGCTTTCAAACTCAGCAGAGGATAATCAGAAAGTGATGGCTCTTGCGAATAAAGTCCGTGTCTATCAACTCTCGCAATCTGTAACGCCTCCCAAGCAAAAGTTTATTGATATGCGAGAGAGACTTTTTGATGGTATCGCTCGTTACGACTCGACTTTCTTCTCGCGCCTTTCCGCAGTGATCAATGAAGAACCTATTTTAGAGGGGGACCGCGCTCTGATGGAGAAGTTTAAAATGCTGGGCCTTGAGAAGGGTAAAGATCTGGCCATCGGAGAACGGAAAGCGGACTTCAGCGCAGCAGCGGGGGAAGCGCAAAACCTCTTTAAGAAAGAAATGGTGAACGCCATTGTTCCTTGGACGGAGCGCAGTCATTGGGGGCAATCTCCATCAGGTATGGTGGGGGCAAAGACTGGGTTTAGCTTTAAGAAAGCAGATGGCATTGATCACATGTCGCGTGCAGTGACTTACTATATGGCTTGCGCTCCCCCAAAGAAATTGGGGGAAGCCTCTGTCTATATTGGTGGCTTTAAAGATGCGCAAGGCGTGCCCTTTGATGGAAACAACACTTATCAGCTCACAGTGCCCGCCAATGTTCCCGCCGAACAATTCTGGGCTGTAAATGTTTATGATTTGGATACGGCTGGATTTATTCGCAACTCTCCAAAGGTGGGAGTGGATTCCTACAATCCAAAGTTGGTGAAAAATCCCAATGGCACCGTTGATATCTTTTTTGGCGCCAAGCCTCCCATGGGAAAGGAGCCGAATTGGATCTACACAGCTCCAGGACGAAACTGGTTTGCGTTCTTTAGAATGTACGGGCCCAAACCAGGAGCGAAGAATTGGCGACTGCCAGATATAGAAAAAATTCCGACGATGCCTCAAGCGCAAGCGGCGAAGTAAAACAAAAAAGGAAGTCTGCACGACAGACTTCCTTTTCAACTTTTAAGGACGCGGTCCTTCTTGATAATCTCTGGATTTAGGTTGTGGGGGAGTTCTTGTGTAAGACCCAGAAACATCCGCATCTTTTTGGAATGAAGATGATTTCGTTTGAGCTTGGCGTTTATCCCACCAGTTTTTAATAAGACCGGCAAGAATCATCACCACCGCGCCGCCGATACCTGAGCCGGCAATATTGCTGAAGACCATGCCGCCTTGAGTGATCGGATTCACCATATTCACTACAGCCGGACCACCAAGAAATCCACCGATAATACCGGTGATCGAATTTCCCAAAGGACCGAGATTTAGTTTTTTAACCAGGGCGCCCGCGATATTGCCGCCCACACCGCCAGCGATTAGCGTCGTTAGTATGGCTCCAAAATCCATGGTGTACCTCCGTTTTTCTACATAGTTCCACCGCAGGTGAAGCCCCGCAAGAGACAGAGTCGAAAGACAGAACGGCAGATTAACCCTTCAACATGAATGTGCCGAAGGCCCTGGGA
>JAGIAF010000070.1 GCA_017745015.1 Bdellovibrio sp.
GTGATATCGTAAAAATTCGTGAGACACGCCCACTTAGCAAATCTAAGCGTTGGACTTTGGCTGAAGTCGTTGAAACGGCTAAGGCGTAGGGAGGGTTGTCATGATTCAAATGCAAACTAGACTAAATGTTGCTGACAACTCTGGCGCTAAAGAAGTTATGTGCGTAAAGGTTCTTGGTGGTTCTAAACGTCGTGTAGCATCTATCGGTGATGTTATCGTTGTTTCTATCAAAGAAGCTTTGCCAAACGCTAAAGTTAAAAAAGGTGACGTTGCTAAAGCAGTAGTAGTTAGAACGGTTCAAAAACTTCGTCGTCCAGACGGTTCTTACATCCGTTTCGATGATAACTCTGCAGTTTTGATCAACGCTAATAAAGAACCAATTGGAACACGTATCTTTGGCCCAGTTGCCAGAGAATTGAGAGCTAAGTCGTTCGTTAAGATCGTATCTTTGGCTCCGGAAGTTCTGTAGGGGTGTGAGATGAATCGCTTAAAAGCTAAATACCAAAAAGAGATTGCTCCCGCTCTTCAAAAACAATTGGGAGTTAAAAACGTAATGCAAGTTCCTCGCTTGGAGAAAATCACTCTTAGCGTGTGCTTGAGCGAAGCAGTTCAAAATCCAAAAATTTTGAATACTGTTGTTGACGAGATCACTTCGATCTCTGGTCAAAAAGCCGTTATTACTAAAGCTAAAAAAGCTATCTCTAACTTCAAATTGCGTGCTGGCATCCCATTGGGTGTTCGTGTGACTTTGAGAAAAGAGAGAATGTGGTCATTCCTTGATCGTTTGAACACGTTGGCACTACCTCGCGTACGTGACTTCCGTGGTTTGCCGAACAAAGGTTTTGACGGCCGTGGTAACTACAACATGGGTCTTAAGGAGCAAATCGTGTTTCCTGAGATCAACTTCGATAAAGTTGATAAAACTCGTGGTATGAACATCACTATCTGTACAACAGCTAAAAACGACACTGAAGGCAGAGCGCTTCTTGAAGCACTTGGTATGCCTTTCAGAAAGTAGGATGATCAAATGGCACGCAAATCAAGCATCGTAAAAAACAACAAAAGAAAAGAAATTGCTAAGCGCTATACTGCTTACAGAACAGAGCTTAGAAATAAAGCCGTTGACATGAAACTTTCTGATGACGAAAGAGCAGAAGCTCGTAAAAAGCTTCAAGCTCTTCCTCAAAAGACAAACATCAACCGTGTTATCACACGTTGTGAGCTTTCTGGTCGCCCTCGTGGTAACTACAGAAAATTCGGTTTGTCTCGTATCGCCTTCAGACAACTTGCGCTTGACGGTAAATTGCCTGGCGTAACGAAAGCTAGCTGGTAAGAGGAAAACTATGGATACTATTTCTCAGTTCCTTACAATCATTAGAAATGCTGGAGCAGCAAAACACGAAAAAGTGGATTTGCCTGCTTCTAAAGTTCGCGCTGGTATCGCTCAGATCCTTGTTAACGAAGGTCTTATCCGCAGCTTCAAAGTTGCTAAAGACTCTAAGCAAGGCATCATGCGTGTTTACTTGAAGTACGATGAAGTTGGTCAACACGCGATCAACTCTATCGACCGTGTAAGCCGCCCAGGCCGTCGCGTTTATGTTAAATCCGATAAAATTCCTCAAGTTCGTTCTGGTATGGGTATGTCCATCATCAGCACTAGCAAGGGCATCATGAGTGGTAAGCAAGCAGCCGAGCAAAATCTTGGTGGCGAATTGCTTGCGACACTTTGGTAGGTGAAACATGTCACGTATTGGTAAAGCACCCGTTATTTTTGATAACACAGTAAAAGTTGATGTTACACCTGCTAACGAAGTTGTAATTAAAGGCGCGAAATCTTCTTTGAAGATTGGTATGCAACCTCAAGTTACAGCTAAAGTTGATGGCAACAAGGTTGTATTGACTCGCAAAGACGACTCTAAAGAGGCTCGCGCTTTGCACGGTCTTTACAGAGCCCTAGTTCAAAACGCTGTAGTAGGCGTTACTAAAGGCTTCACTAAAGGTCTTGAGCTTCAAGGTGTAGGTTATCGTGCAAACGTTGCAGGCAAAAAGTTGGAGCTTTCTTTGGGCTTCTCTCACCCTGTAATCTTCGATATCCCTGAAGGCATTGAAATCAAAGTTGAAAAACAAACTAGCTTGGCAATCACTGGCGCTAGCAGAGAACTTGTTGGTCAAGTTGCTGCGAAAATTCGCTCGTTCCGTCCACCAGAGCCATATCTTGGTAAAGGTGTTCGTTACGCTGGTGAGCACATCCGTCGTAAAGCCGGTAAGTCAGCTGGTAAATAGAGGTAATGTATGAAATTGAAAATGAGTAAGCATACAAGCGACAGAAAAGTAAATCGCCTCAAAAAGAAAATCAGAATCCGTAAAGTAGTTAGCGGAACTGAAGACAGACCTCGTCTTTGCGTATACAGAAGCGGTAAGCATATGTACGCGCAAGTTATCAATGACGTTACAGGCCACACAATCGTGTCTGTTTCTTCTCTTGGTAAAGAAGATAAGTCTGGCATCGATATGGCTAAGCTTGTTGGTATGGAAGTAGCGAAAGCTGCGACTGCGAAAAACATTAAGAGTGTGGTATTTGACCGTAACGGTTACCTTTACCATGGTCGCGTTAAATCTCTAGCTGATGGCGCTCGTGAGGGCGGCCTCAATTTCTAAGGAGTGAATGTGGAGAAAGTTCAAGCTCAAGCAGCTGAATTAGAAGAGCGTGTAGTAGCGATCAACCGCGTAACAAAAGTTGTTAAGGGTGGTCGTCGCTTCTCTTTCGCAGCTCTAGTAGTTGTTGGTAACAAAGCTGGTGATGTTGGTTTTGGTTCTGGTAAAGCAACTGAAGTTCCTGAAGCTATCGGTAAAGCTAGCAGATCTGCTAAAAAGTCAGCTAAATTTGTGACTCTTAAAGAAGGTCGTACAATTCCTCACGAAGTTATCGGTAAATTCGGCGCTGCAAAGGTGATCATGAAACCTGCAGCTCCTGGTACTGGTGTAATCGCGGGTGGCGCAGTGCGTGCTGTTCTTGAGTCAGTTGGTGTTAAAGACATTCTTACTAAATGTGTAGGTACTCGTAACCCGCACAATGCAGTAAGAGCAACAATCGATGGTTTGAATCAACTTAAAGAGTTGAGCAAATAATCGGAGGCGAACATGGCTAAGAAATTTGTTGTTACATTGAAAAAATCGACTATCGGCTGCACTCAAGATCAAAAAGATGCAGTTCGTTGCCTAGGTTTGAAGAAGCTTCACTCAACTGCAGAAGTTAGTGATACTCCAGCAAATCGTGGTCAAATTATGAAAGTTCAACATCTAGTAAATGTTGAAGTTAAGGGGTAATCCATGAGCTTGCTTAATCAACTAGCTCCTAAAGCTGGATCAAAACACGCTCCAAAAAGAATCGGTCGCGGTATCGGTTCTGGTATGGGTGGTACTTCTACTAAAGGTCACAAGGGTCAATTGGCTCGTACCGGTGGTAAAGTGCGTCGTGGTTTCGAGGGTGGTCAAACACCTATGCACCGCCGTTTGCCAAAATTTGGTTTTAGCAACGTCGCGTTTGCTAACAACTTTGAGATTGTCAACGTCGGACAACTTGCTAAATTTTCTGGAGAAGTAACTCCCGAAATTCTTTTCACTGCTGGACTTGTTAATAAAGGCGCGGTTAAGATTTTGGGAAATGGCGAGCTTAAAGCAGCATTGACTGTAAAAGCTCACAAATTTTCAGAAAGCGCTAAGAAAGCTATTGAAGCTGCTGGCGGCAAAGTCGAGGTAATCAAATAGTGTCTGCAATCGAAAGCATCGCAAAGAATTCGGATCTTCGTAAACGTATTTTCTTCACGTTGGCCTTATTGGCTGTCTACAGAATCGGAGTTCACGTTCCAACGCCCGGCGTGGATGGAACTGCGGTGCTTTCGTTCTTCCAGGCTCAAAGCCGTGGAATCTTCGGACTCTTCAACACCTTCACGGGTGGTGCACTTTCCCAGTTCAGTATCTTTGCGCTGGGAATTATGCCTTACATCTCTGCTTCAATCATTTTCCAACTTTTGACTTCTGCGGTTCCAGTTTTGGAATCTTTGAAGAAAGAAGGCGAAGCAGGTCGTCGTAAAATCAACCAATACACTCGTTTTGCGACTGTAGCTCTTGCTGTAATCCAGGGTTACGGTATCAGCAGCTGGTTGATGAACTCTACAAGCCCAGATGGACGTCCTCTTGTGATTGCTCCGACTGTGGCGTTCTTGCCTTTCCAAATTATGACTGTCATCACATTGACAGCCGGCACATGCTTTATCATGTGGTTGGGTGAACAAATCACTGAAAGAGGTATCGGTAACGGTTCTTCTTTGATCATCTTTACTGGTATCGCAGCAGCGATCCCTCAAGGTGCTCAACGTCTATTCGAACTAGTTAAATCTGGTGAGATGAAGTTCGCAGTGATCATTCTGTTGTTGCTTGCGATGGTGGCTATCATTGCGGCAGTAATCTATATGGAAGTTGCTCAGCGTAGAATCACTGTACAGTATTCTCAACGCTCTGGCGGCGGCGGTATGCAGTCTATGCAAACTCCGACAAGCCATCTTCCAATCAAAATTAACTTCTCTGGCGTTATTCCGCCAATCTTCGCGAGCTCATTGTTGATGTTCCCAGCAACTATGGCTCAATTCGTACACGTTCCTTGGTTGAAGGCGCTTCAAGATTCTTTGAATCCGTCAGGCACAATCTTCAACATTATGTTCGTAGCTTTGATCGTATTCTTCTCGTTCTTCTATACAGAGATCGTGTTCAATCCGAATGAAGTTGCTGACAACTTGAAAAAGTACGGCGGTTTCATCCCTGGCGTTCGCGCTGGTAAGAGCACTGCTGATTACATCCAAAAAGTACTTGAGCGTGTAAACGTACTTGGTTGCGTATACCTTTCAGTTATCTGTATCATGCCTGGTATTTTGGCAAGCCAACTCAATGTTCCGTTCTACTTCGGTGGTACGAGCCTATTGATCTTGGTGGGTGTTGCTTTGGATACTGCTCAGCAAATTCAATCTCACATGATCACTCAGAAATATGAAGGATTCATGAAGGGTGCGAAAATCCGCAGCAGAAGGGTTCAATTCTAATGAACTTGATTCTGTTTGGTGCTCCAGGTGCTGGTAAAGGAACTCAATCTGAGCTTTTAATTAAACGCTTAGGTATGACGCAAATCAGCACTGGTGACCTCTTCAGAGCTGCCATTAAAGGTCAAACTGACCTTGGCAAAAAAGCCCAAGAATTTATGGATAAAGGTCAACTTGTACCAGATAGCATTGTTATCGGTATGGTTGAGGAAGTTCTCCAAAAGGGCGTTACAAACTTTATCCTAGATGGTTTTCCAAGGACTGTGGCGCAAGCTGAGGCCTTGGATAACCTTTTGAATAAAATGACACTTTCCATTGGAAAAGCCATCTTTTTGGAAGTTCCAATGGGAATCTTGATGGATCGATTAACAGGTAGACGCGTATGTAAAAGTTGCGGGGCTGTCTACCACATTGTCAGTAAGCCTACCAAGACGGAAGGTAAATGTGATAACTGCGGCGGCGAAGTCGTTCAACGTAACGACGATAAGGCAGATGTTATTGAAACGCGCCTTAAAACGTACCAGGAATTCACAAGCCCACTAAAAGAGTTTTATAAAAAATCAGGAAAGTACATCGAAGTCGACGGTAATAGGGACACTGAGCTGGTCTACAACGAGATCGAAAAAATAATAAGCTAACCACTATTGTTATTTTATCTCTAGACATTAAAAGCGCTCAATGATAGCGTCCGACTCCTCGTTTGTATTTTTGCTGTATATTTTTGGCTATTTTTGGCCAAAAAATTAGCAAGTATGGGAAGACAGATATGAAAGTAAGACCATCAGTAAAAGCAATTTGTAATAAATGTAAAGTTATCAAAAGAAAAGGCGTTATTCGCGTTATCTGCGAGAACCCTAAACATAAGCAAAGGCAGGGTTAATCATGGCACGTATTCTTGGTGTCGACTTACCTAGAAATAAGCGCGTTGAAATCGCGTTGACATACATCTACGGCATTGGACGTCCTCGTGCGGCTATGATTTGCAAGCAAGTAGGCATTCCTTCAACTCTTAGAACTGAAGGTTTGACAGACGAGCACATCGCAAAAATCCGTGGCATCATCGAACAAAATTTCAAGGTAGAGGGTGATCTTCGTCGTGAAGTTGGCCAATCTATTAAACGTTTGATGGATCTTAATTGTTACCGTGGTATTCGCCATCGTAAAGGCCTACCAGTTCGTGGTCAGAACACTCGTTCTAATGCACGTACTCGTAAAGGTCCTAAAAAGACGGTAGCTAATAAGAAAAAAGCCGTGTAGTTAAAGGGAATTAGCGATGAATACTGAAAATAAGAACAAAACAGTTGCTAAGAAAAAAGTAAAAAGAAACGTTCCACAAGGGAACTGCTATATCCAAGCTGGGTTTGGTAACGTTATCGTAACGATGACTGATCCGAACGGCGCTACTGTGTCCTGGTCCTCTGCAGGTCACCTCGGTTTCAAAGGAAGCCGAAAAGGTACTCCATTTGCAGCTCAAGTCGCGGCAGAAGACGCTGCAAAGAAAGCTATGGAAGCAGGCATGAAATCTGTGGACGTTTATCTTAAAGGCCCAGGCGCTGGTCGTGAGCCGGCTATCCGTGCATTGGCTGCTACAGGTATGAGAATCTTGACTCTTAAAGATATCACTCCTGTGCCGCACAACGGTTGCCGCCCACCTAAGCGTAGAAGAATCTAATCTAATAGGAGATAATCGTGAGCTGCATTAACGAAAGCGTATGTAGACTTTGCCGTCGCGAAAACGTGAAACTTTTCTTGAAGGGTGACCGTTGTTATACTGATAAGTGTTCTTTCGAAAGAAGACCTTATCCTCCAGGACAACATGGTCAATCTCGTTTGAAGTTCTCTGAATTTGCACTTCAATTGCGTGAAAAACAAAAAGCTAAGAGATACTACGGTGTTTCTGAGAAACAATTCGTAAAATACGTGCATGAAGCCAGCCGTTCAAAAGGATTGACTGGTACTGAGCTTCTTAAGTCTCTTGAGATGAGATTTGATAACGTTGTTTATGCGTTGGGTTTCGCTAACTCTCGCCGCGAAGCAAGACAGCTTGTTAAGCACAACCATTTCTTGTTGAATGGTAAGAGAGCTAACATCCCAAGCATCCTTGTTAACAAGGGCGATGTTATCCAAGTAGCTGAAAAAAGCCGCGAAGTGGCTAAAGTTCAAGCTGCTATTCAATCCGTTGCTAGACGTTCAGTTCCAGCATGGCTTGAAGCTGATCATGGTGCCTTCAAAGGTACTGTTAAAGATCTTCCAAACCGTGAAGACGTAACAGTTGCTGTTGAAGAAAACATGATCGTTGAATACTACTCAAGATAATTTAACCTCTCGGGGGATCCATGCAAGAGCATTATTATAAGTTTTGGAGAGAAATGATCAAACCAAAGGGATTTGAGGTTGATCGTGATACTCTTCGTGATGACTACGCAAAATTCATTATCCGTCCCCTCGAAAGAGGTTTTGGGGTTACTCTTGGTAACTCCCTAAGAAGAATTCTTCTTAGTTCTATGATGGGTTCTGCAATCACTGCGGTTAAATTCGAAGGTGTATTGCACGAGTTCACAACGATCCCAGACGTTCTTGAAGATGTTACTGACATCATCTTGAACCTTAAAGAAGTTCGCTTCAAACAATACACTGCTGATTCTTTGACTTTGAAGATCTCTAAAAAAGGTCCAGGTAAAGTAACTGCAGCTGATATCCAAGTTTCTGATAAGATCGAGGTTCTAAACCCAGATCACCATATCGCTACTTTGGGTGCGAATGCGACTTTCAATGCTGAGATCATCGTTAGCTTCGGTCGTGGATATGTTCCTGTAGAAAACAGAGAAACAGATCTTCCTGTAAGCTTCATCGGTGTTGACGCTCTTTACAGCCCAATCCGTAAAGTTAACTACAACGTTTCAAATGCACGCGTTGGTCAAAGAACTGACTACGATGCCTTGACTCTTGAAGTTTGGACTGACGGCTCATTGAAACCAGAAGAAGCAGTAGCTCTTTCATCTAAAATCATGAAAGAACAACTTCAAATCTTCCTTACTTTCGATGAGAGCATGGAGCCTGTTGAAGAATCTCGCGAACTTGGTTCTCCTTCATTGAATGAGAATTTGTTCCGTTCAGTTGACGATCTAGAGCTTTCTGTTCGTTCAGCGAACTGCTTGAAAAACGCTAACATCCGCTACATTGGTGAGTTGGTTGTTCGTTCTGAAGCAGAGATGCTTAAAACTAAAAACTTTGGACGTAAATCTCTTAACGAGATCAAAGAGATCTTGGGCGAGATGGGACTTGGCCTCGGTATGAAAATCGAAGGCTGGCCACCTCCAGGTTGGGATCCATCTCAACCTCCTCAAAAGAGAGAAAGCCAACAATAATCACAAGTAAGTGATGACACCAACTCCTCGAGGGGAGTTGGTGAGGGCTGGAGCCCGACAAAAGCGACACTGAGCAATTAAGCTTGAGTGTTCTATCGTGAGGATACCTGATACGGTCCCCACGTTCTAACGGAGAACAAAATGAGTTCACACAGAAGAAGAATTAAACATTTCGATCGTAAATCTGGCCCAAGAAAAGCGTTGTTGCGTGGTTTGGTTGAGTCTCTAGTTGAGCACGGCCGTATCACTACAACTGTTGACCGTGCGAAAGAAACTCGCCGTCACGTTGAGCGCGCTATCACTCTTGGTAAAAAAGGTGACTTGGCTACAACTCGTTTGTTGTTGTCTCGCTACCCAAACAAAGCAGTTGTAAGCACTATCGTTAAAGATCTTGCTCCACGCTTTGCTTCTCGTCCAGGTGGCTACACTCGCATCATCAAAATCGGTCGTCGCCCAGGTGACACTGCTGAGATGGCGTTCCTTGAGTTCGTAGACTATGATTTCGAAGCTAAAGGTGCTGCTAAAGAAGCGAAAGCGGCAAAAGCTGACGATAAAACAGTTAAAAAAACAGCAACTAAAGCTAAGAAAGCTTCTACTAAAGCAGTAGCAGCTAAGAAAAAAACAGTTAAGAAAACTCAGAAGAAAGCAAGAGTAGCTGCTCGCGCTTAAACTCTGAAATTCTAAAAATTGAATTTTCGATGAAAAACCCAGGGCAACCTGGGTTTTTTATTTTCTGGGTTCAAGGTTGGGCAAGGTGGCTTGCTCAATAAGCGCGATCGGATTAAAGTCTCTAAAAGGCTCGCCAAGGAGGACTTATGAAGCAACATCTGAAAGCACTACTCGTTGTGGTAATTCTTGGTGGTGCGGCTGTATGGGCCTTTAATCATTTCTTTATGTCTCATGTGGAGCAAGCTCCTGCGAATATATCAGCGCTTGAGTCTATGGAAAAAAATGGTGTTCCTAATTTTTCTGCGAAGGATCTTGCTGGGCAGTCTTTCGAACTCAACCAATTCCAAGGCAAAACAGTTATCCTGAATTTCTGGGCTTCTTGGTGTGGCCCTTGTGTTGAGGAAGTGCCTTCTTTGATTAAACTCGTAAAGGAGTTTAAAGGTGATGTTCAGTTGATTGCGGTGTCTGGCGACAGCAACGTGGAAGACATCAATGTGTTCCTGAAGTCATTTCCTGAGCTAAAGGGTGAAAATATCAAGATCGTTTACGATGAAGATCGTTCGTTGATGAAGATGTTTGAGGTGGCTCGTCTGCCGGAGTCTTTGGTGTTGGGACCAGATCAAAAGTTAGTGAAGAAACTCGTCGGTTCCATCGACTGGTATACCAAAGACTCCATTGAGTACATGAAGTCTTTGCAGCAGAAGAGATAGCAAATACAACCTCTTCTGATTTTGTTTCTTCGCTATTTGCAGTCAAAGGAAAGATCAAGCTTTGTTCCTTCAATAAGCGGTGAGTGGAATTTTAAGATGTTCTTTTTCACTTCAAAGTTCTTATAGGCTTTTCCGTTAATCTCAACCTTCATAGTGCCTGGATCCGCCACGCATTGAAGAGTGAGATCCGTCATTGAGTTCACGATTTTATCTTTGAAGGTATTCAAGCTGGACGCGAAGTTTGAGTCGCAGATACTGCCGACGCCTCCTTCTGTCAGGTTCGACATCTGGTCATAGATTATGCCTTGATGACTTGGTGACGTGCCGGCTGCGTCTTGAGTTGCTTCACAAGTCGCATCGCCTGGTTTGACGATGATGGAATTGAAGGTGAAACGAATGTCGTTGCCGAACATTGTCTTCGTTACTGCAACCAATTTTGCAGGCATATCTTCGTCTTCAAGAGGCTGATAAGTGCCTACGGCATCGTTAGATTTTACTTTTGAGGCATCACCGCCGACAGAGCGTTCGTCTTCATTGGATACAATGATGACTGAAAGAGCTGCGCCGGGACGATAGCAGTTGTTGGAAGAAGTTGATTTAAAGTGCTGGTAAGCTGCTTTAATCCCGCGCTCATCTCCGGAGCCAGCTCCTCCAATAGTCAATGTGTTCACGGTATTCACAAAGATGCTATCCAAGTTAGAAGTACCTCTTTTAAGGATATGGGCTGGCGTGCCGCCTGAAGGGGAGTAGCCCGTCCAATTGTAAGATGTGCCCCAAGTATCAGAGCCGCCTACCGAGATTGAGCGTGTAGTTGTCATACACATTTGCCAGTCGATATCGCTGGATTCAAGTGAGGAGACGAAATTGCCAAGGCCCGCTGCGAGTTTTTGCAAATCAGGCAGCATTGAATTGGAGTCGTCAAAGACAAGAAGGAAGTCGACTTGTTTATTTCCGTAAGCGACCACTTCAGAGACATTGACAGTCTTACTTGTCGACGCAATCTCTTCAGGAACAGGCGAGAAATTCACCTTAGCGCAGGCACCGCAGAAAGACGCGCTTACACACAAAGCTAGAATTTTTTTGAATCCCGTTGTTTTCATAGTTCTTACCTCACTTAAAGGCTAGCACGATGAATTGATTTACATAAAGCGGAATTGAAAAATGCGGGTCAAAATGATCAATAAAAACAATAAGTTGCAAGTAGTGCCGATATTTTAATCAGGTCCTGTAAATGACTTTGACGGAAAAAATCATCAATAAATTTCCGAAAATAAAATTCAAATATTTTGTGCAACTTTTTAGACAGCGGAAATTTTCGAAGAAGATCGCAAGTTATCTATATATAGAGGCGGAAGATGCTGAGAGAAAGTGAGGGGAAAATTGGATAAGAGAAGGCGTGGTTAAGCGAAAGTTTATATGGTTATAGAAAAGTAGAAGAGAAGAGAGATGGTTTCGATCGCGGCTTTAAGTGTGTCGCCACGATCGAAGAGGGTAGTGGCTCCAACAAAGTTGGAGCCTAGGCTACAAGCCGAACTGTTTTTTCAAATCGTCGATGGCCTTCTGTCCTTCTTTTTCAATTTTTTTGCGACCTTGGTTTTCAGCATCTTTCTTTGCTGAGTCGACTTTTGCTTCAACTTGCTTCTTTTGAGTATCTAGCTGCGCTTGGGCTTTCTTCACTTCACTCTCAAATTGACCTCTGAGTTGATTGATTTGCGCCTCCACTTGATCTTTTTGTTTGCCGATCTCTTGATCTACGTAAGATTGTATTTTCTTACGAGCTTCGTCGATTTTTGCCTGAATTTGTTTTTCAAATCCTTTTTGCAACTCAGGACCCAAGTTGGAGTTGATCGATAACGGCACATTTGGCAAGACGCCTTTGCCGTTTGCGTTCAAAGTCACAACAGGAATTCCCGCAAAGACGGCCTTCAAGATCTCATCGGCAATTTGGTTTGTCGATGAAACCGCATAGTCGATCTTCGTAAACTTATTGTCGAAATCGAAGCTAAGATTTTTCAGACCGATTAAGTTTCCTTGAATAGCCAGCGCGCCATTGGCTTTATTAAAGGCGATCTTTACATCGGGGCTGCTGACAAGGTCTTTGCCTGTCAAAGCATAAGAATCAACTTTGAATTGATAATCAATCACAGACTCTTCTTTGCGGTTGTCCATGGAAAGTTTCAACAAGAAGCCCAGGATGTCCATGGCTGGGAAGTCACCAGCAAGAGTCGCAACTGTTGGACGACCTACAAGACGTTGATTGGAGGTGATATCCAAGATCTCGCCTTTGATATTTCCTGCATTCGGCGTGAGACCAGCCTGAGAACTCACGGCTGTGCGTTTCAACCAGAACATTGGATACGAGTTCGGACGACCAAATTCGTATGTTACTCCTTTTTCACGAGGGTGTGGTTGAATCGCGACTTCTTCGGCTTCAGACTTCGCAGCGCCTTTTTTCAAGTACTTTGGTGGAAGATACTTTTCAGCTAAAGCTTTGTAGCGGAAGAACTTAGCTTTGTAAGGCTCTAGATAGCGGTTGAACACAGCCATCGTCAGAGCTTTGGCGTCTACCTGCGGAATGCGGAAGTGCTGCTCCAAAGATTTGACGTCGATCTTGACTTGTTTTTCGATTTGGTTGTACTGCTCTTGCAGACCTTTCAAATCTTTATTCAAATCATCGCTGACGGCTTGGATTTGTTTGTATTTACCATCTGCATCTTTGTAAACGCCATCCAATTGTTGTAAAGACGCCGTCAACTCTTGAGGCGTTTTGAAGTCTTTGTATTGGATCTTGTTCAAGCGATCACCTAAAGCCTGAATGTCTTTACCTTGAGGAAGTGTTTTAAGACGAGCATCCCAAGCTGTTTGTTTTTCTTGAAGCTCTTTTTGGAACTTTTCGATCATCGCTTTGGAAGGCAATGACTCTTGCAGC
>JAGIAF010000071.1 GCA_017745015.1 Bdellovibrio sp.
GGCATCACCTCTGTTCACTATCGAATTGCAATAGTCGAACTTCTAGGCACCCCCATAAGAATTATAGGGGTGCTTGGCCTCAGCCAAATTATCAGATATAAGCTCTTTGAATTGAGGTCCTTGTGAAGTCTATACTTTCATTCCTACTTTGTTCTTTCCTGTTAAACGCTCAAGCGCACTCGGCCGGCCCGATTGTTATCTCTGGAACTGGCAACCCTGCTGCAGTATTTTGCGATAAAGTCAGGGGCCAGCTAGTTGTAGTAGAAAGCGACAAACAAAAAACCACATTCTGTGCGATCGGCAAAGCCATGGTTGGGCAATGGGCTTTACTTTCTGCGGTGGTCCACCACTCGTATAGACAAGCCATCGAAGGACTCCTAAACTCATCAAGCTGCGAAGCTGGTGATGGCGTCATCGTTAACGGTCAACGCCAAGACAACGGCTCTCAGATTTCTTTCTGCGAATATCCAGACAACTCGATCATCGAACTAGAGACTCTGCGAGGCGGAGCCCAAGCCAGACAAAATCAACCTTTGATTAAAATGATTTTGAAAACTCAGAATTAGACATGGTCTCAAAAATCCCCGAACTCATCATTCGGGGATTTTTTTATTTAAACCACTTGATAGAGATCAAGACACATTCCATAGAGCTCATCAGACTCTCCGGCCGCAATTTTCTTATGCGCTTTTTCGATGGCATCTAAAAACATTTTTCGTAAGTTTTTATAATCCTCTTCCGCAACTGTGAAAACCGCAGACACATGCAAGTCTTGTTCATTCGAGGCTTGCAACGCTTTGATCGCTTGAAGACGGTTATGAATTTGATGATTAACGCCCAAAGGAGATGTCTTGGGCAAATGGAAGTTGGCACCTTGATACGTCCACTCGTTTCGACCATTGCGAACCGCCAGATTGTTTTTCTCAAGAGCTTGCAAACACTCCAAGACTTTCTTTTCTGAAAGTCCTAGACGCTTCGCCAAGGCCGCAGATGTTCGGTAATGTTTAGAAGCAAGTGCAACATGGATCGTACTTGGAATCCACGAGCCAAAGTAATATTTTGTGAATGCATCCTCTTCATTGAGCTTCTTGGCAGCAATTCTGTCATCGACATTACCAATCGCTTTGGCAATAGTTTTTGCCTGCTCCTTCAAATAACTTTTTAGCTCATGACTCGAGGCTCGGCTTACTCTTACTAAAAGCATGAAGTATTCTTTTTCGACGGCGGAAAACTGCAAGTGATTCACTAGACGAAAAGCATGATCCTCCGTCAACTCAGCATTACCATTCAAAACCTGCGACAAGTAGGCCGCCTGGCATTGCATGGCCTTGGCCATCTCGGCGCGCAAGCCTCTCTGAGCATTGGGTTGGGAAACAAAGTAATTTAGAAAATTGCGATAATCAGTAAATTCGGTAAGGGCTTTCATAGCTCTAATTATACTTTATAATTTATTTATAAACAAGACGACCTATGTGTATCTTTTATAAACATTAACGATGCTGTTATGGCTCACGGATTTAAGTACTCTGCGACTCCATAGAGACTGTTTTGAGTGAACGAGAAGATCAATGATCCGCGAGTTGCAGAATAATATACTGGTCCGCTGCACTTCATCGAAGTCACAGGCATTGGTAAGTTCGTCTCTGCACCCGAATTATTTAAATTGTATTTATAAAGCTTGTTATCAGTAGCACAGGTGTAAATGTAGTTGGTCGTAAGATCTGCACTGCGATTTGCGTCAAATCCAACAACGGCATGGGCAGTTACAAACTGAATATATGTCGAACTTGCAGGAACATACGCTGTCAAATTCTGCATTGTTCCGCCACCCGTCAGGCCATAGGTCACAAATCTTGTTCCATTCGCTTCATGGGCAATCCAACTATTCGTCGCCGTATCATAGTACCCTTGAATGTTCGTTGAACTACCATAAGTTGAGGCATTACAACTGCCAGCCAATGTGGTGCCTGCAGCACAGTACGCCGCCGCAAGGGCTGTATTTGTCGCTGGATAAATAATCTTAGTCACTGCATTTGTAGAGATATTGGTGACATAGATCGAAGCATTCGACGTCACGTTGCTGACAAGATTATAGCTGCTCGCCAAAAGGTATCCGTTCCCGATGGCCATCGGTTGTGGACCATAGCCAAAGCTTGAAGAAACATCCGTCCATTTCCCTGTGGCTCTGACAATGCGAGATAGAACGCTGCTACCATTTCTGGCATAGTAAATATCCCCTACAGAATTTACCATGAAACGATTGATATTAGCATCCGCGATCGTCTGCAAGGAACTGGTTGCTGCCGTTGAACCTGCCGCCGGATTACCGGACACCTGGTTGCCGGCCAAGGTCGTCAAAGTTCCACCCACGGCAAATTCGCGAATTCGAGAATCCGAGCGGTCAAACATCGTGATGTACTGTGAGGTGCCATCACTCCACCACTTCACATCATTTAAACTAACGAATCGAGCTAATAGAGGTTGGGTGCCATCGATCGATCCCAATTTATCGCCAGCAATAGTTTGCACATTACCATCAGCATCAATAGTACGAATCGCACGGGACATATTATCCAAATAGAACAGCTGTCCTTGAGAGTTCAGCGCAATCGCCGTTGGCAGAAGCGCACAACTGGAAGCCGGAGTACCTTCTGCACACGTCCCCGCGCTACCTGAGCCGTAGAGAGCCGTCCAAGACAAAGTGCTTTTATTAAATTTAAATATTTTCTTACTAGTGGCTGAAGCACTTGTGGTAAAGGCATAAACGTCGCCACTTTTTGCCGTATAGAAAGACTGATAGTCACGATATCCCGTATTTGAGTTATAAACTGTGTTATAAACCGCACTCGGAGCTGGAAGGAAACTTACTCCCGTGGCTGGATCAACTTGGGCATATCCTTGCCACTCACTAGTCGTCCCTGCAATACAAGCTCCGGTTGAACCGGTGCTCGCCATTTTCCAAATAAGATGATCGGTATTTCCACTGCTATCGAAGGTGACATAGTAACTACTATAGGTACAGCTCGTATTTGCTTGGGTTGTCGAAAAGCTATTTCCTGTTCCAGAAAAAACGATTGTGCTAATTGCACCGGTGCTTGCAGTGTATTTTCTTATTTTCCCCGCTGTAGACTCGCCTCGGAACCAAATGTCACCGTTGGGCGAAACATCTAAGCGTCCAATATTATTCGCCGCCAAATAATTTGTCGCAACAGCCACCGAGTTGCTTGTGTCGGTACCGCCACCAATAATTGTTGTGATAGTCATTGGACTGGCACTGGTATTGACCTTACGAATACGTGTCGAGTCCGAAATCAAAAGATTATTATTACTATCCACCGCAATCGCCGCGATGGATTTAAATGTAGCACTGGTTAAAACTCCACCGTCACCGGAGCTCGTTCCAGTCAAACTTCCCAACAATTCATAAACACCGGTCGTTGGATTCACCCAAGCAAGCCCACGAGTGTCGTTTACGAAAATACGGCCATCATCAAGGACTGCCAAACTTGCCGAACCGGACCCCTGAATCACAGCAGACTTGGCACTTGAGCCAATCGCAAGATCCGTATTTCCCGCCAAGAAATTAACAGACGATGAATTCATAGGATTGCTAGAAACCATGGAGATAAAATTCAAAGTATCAATTACTTTCAATTTCAACCGGAAGTAGCTGCCCGTCGGTGCCGAGAGAACTGCACAACCAGTATAGCTGCCCGTCAAAGTACATCCGCCATTTGCCGCGTTTGATAAGCCCGTTGCCAGTGAAGTGTAAGTAGAATCATTGGTACTATAAGAAATGGAAATAGCTCCCGCAGCTAAGCCTGTTGTACTTGAAGTTGCCCACTTCACATAGATGTTTGCTCCGGATGCTACCGTTAAATCCGTTGAGGTTGTCGGTGACGATGGAGCATCCGTTGATGTTACTTGAAGACCCGAAATCAACGGCGGAGAAGGAGCATTATACACCACACTCCCCTTATCCACACCGGTGCTTGCGGCATTCGTTGAAATATTCCCAACAGCGTCCATCAACCAAATGTAAATCGGATATGTTCCTGAAACGACTCCCACCCCAAAGTAGATCGCATTCGTACTTAAACTTTGCGCTGGAGTGAGACCATAGGTCGCGGCGTTGACCCAGCAAGAGCTCGAGCTGGTTGGAATTGTACTGCTCGTCTGCATACAGATTTTCGAAATATTCGACCACGAATCTGTGGCAGCGAATCCAATTTGAATGTTGCTATTGGTAGTTGAAGCGGCTCCACCATTCACTGTAAACGATGATAACACCGGCGGAGTATTATCAATTATGAAAGTCCCAGACACTCCCGAACCAACATTTCCAGCTGCATCAGTTACAGTCACTCGTATTTTCGCAGCAGTCGTATCGACCGAAGGCATCGTCGCACTGAGCAACGTGTAAGAAACATTCGCGTTCGCCCCAGCTGTCGCAGCCTTGGAGCCAACGCTTGTCCACGTCGTTCCGTCAAATACCTCAACTGAAAAGTTTGTGCTTGAAGCGACATTTGGTTCTGTCAGACTCCAACTAATGCTCGTTGTGCTGCCGCCTTTGAGCGTTGCTAACCCCGTTACAGATATTGTCGGTGCTGTGGTGTCTTTGATCGCAGTCACAGTTGCCGTCGCTGACGTATTGCCCGCTGCATCCGTTTGATTTGCATTCACGGTGATAGTTCCATCTGACAACGCGGATAAATTTAAGTTCGCTGACCAACTCGCACCAGAGCACGCTACTGACTGAGCCACAGACCCAGTTAAATTAACGGCCAAGCCATTTTCAGTACAGGACCCGCTGATCGCAAAGCTCGAAACAGAATTCGCCGCAATCACAGAACCATTTGCACTTGGGATTGAAATCGCAACGACTGGAGCTGTAATATCCACAACCCACGAATAGGAAGCTGCCGAACTGGTATTGCCAGCGGTATCTAATGATTGAACATAGAATGTATGAGTGCCTTCAGTAAGACCCGAATAAGATTTCGCACTTGTACATGTCGAGTAAGTTCCAGAATCTATTTTACACTGGTAACTAGCGATACTTCCCCCTCCAGTGTCTGAGCCGGAAAATGAGAAGCTTGCGGATGTAGAATTATTGGGACTCGTCGGATTTGCAGTAATAGTTACTGTTGGAGCGGTAGTATCAATAGTCCAACTGTAGCTTGCCGCCGAGCTGATGTTGCCCGCCGTATCCGTCGCAATCACTGAGAAAGAGTGACCACCTTGAGTCAGTGCACTGTAACTTACTCCACTCGTACATGCCGAGTAAGAACCGCTATCTAATTTACAGCTGTAACTCGCGATGCTTCCTCCCCCAGTATCTGTCGCCGAGAAAGTAAAGCTTGCTGACGTTGCATTGGTGATGCTGTTCGGGCTCGCTGTAATAACGAGAGTCGGAGGAGTTAAGTCTACTGTCCAAGTATAAGTTGCAGCACTTCCGGTATTTCCGGCACTATCTGTGGCAGTCACAGAATAGGTATGGCTGCCTTGAGCTAAGCCCGAGGTATTTTGAGGACTTGAGCAGCCAGCATAAAGACCGTTATCTAGCTTACAATTAAAGCTTGTAACGACGCCCCCACCCGTATCAGATGCAGAGAATGTAAAACCGGCTGAAGTGGAATTTGTCAGACTGTTCGGAGCCGTAGCAATTGTTGTCACAGGACCTGTCGTATCAAGAGTCCACGAATAACTTGCCGCTGTGCTTGTATTGCCAGCGGTGTCCGTTGCCGTCACATAGAAAGTGTGGGCGCCTTGAACAAGTGAACCGTAACTCTGTGGGCTCGAACAAACTACGTAACTTCCGGAATCCAATTTACAACTGTAGCTAGCAATAGTTCCACCACCTGTGTCACTGGCAGAAAATGCGAAGCTTGGATTTACATCATTTGTAACCGCAAGAGGAGTTTCAGTGATCCCAACTGTTGGTGCCGTCAAATCCACAGTCCAAGAATTAGTCGCAGCAGCCCCGCTATTACCAGCAGAATCAATCGCATACACCTGGAAGCTATGACTTCCTTGCGCCAAGCTCGAAGCAGAACTTGGACTAGTGCAAGCACTGTAAGTTCCGCCATCGAACTTACACATATAGCTAGCGACGTTTCCTCCGCCGGTATCTACGGCAGAGAAGGTAAAGCTTGCTGTCGTCGCATTCGTCAAACTTGAAGGTGTTGTTGCGATTGTGGACGTGGGCGCTGTCAAATCCACTGTCCAAGTATAATTCACCGGAGAGCTCGTATTGCCTGCTGAGTCCGTTGCTGTAACTGAGAACGTATGACTTCCCTGAGTCAATGCCGATAAGTTCTGAGGACTTGAGCAACTTGCATAGCTGCCACCGTCCAACTTACATTGATAGCTCGCGATGCTTCCACCGCCCGTGTCCACGGCAGAGAATGTGAAACTTGCAGCTGTAGCATTTGTTAAACTCGCAGGTGATGCCACAATTGTTACGACGGGAGCTGTGATATCTACTGTCCACGTATAAGAACTTGCAGCACTGATATTGCCGTTGTTATCCACAGATTTTACCTGGAATGTATGGCTTGCCTGTCCTAGGCCTGAATAATTATGTGGACTTGTGCAGGCACCGAAGCCACCGCTATCGAGCTGACATTGATACCCCGTAATAGATCCACCCGAAGGCGCATTCGCCGAAAAGGTAAAACTTGCTGTTGTCAGGTTCGTAATCGAATTAGGGCGACTATTGATAGATGCAATCGGTGTTGTCGTATCAATCGTCCAATTATAAAGTGCAGAGCCTCCTGTGTTACCAACTGTATCAATCGCCCTCACAGCAAAAGTGTGAACTCCACTTGCCAAAGACGTGTAAGACGTTGGGCTCACGCAGGTGCTATAAGCTCCAGAATCAAGAGAGCATTCGAACGAGGCGACAGTTGCGCCACCTACATCTATTGCTCCGAACGAAAAACTAGGATTCACATCGTTTGTTAAACTTAACGGCGAAGACGAAAGCGTTGTCGTCGGTCCGGTCGTATCAATACTCCAAGTATAGCTGACCGCTACACTCGTATTACCAACCGTATCCGTAGCTGTGACATAGAATGTGTGCGAACCTTGTCCTAAAGAACTATAGCTCAGCGGACTGCTGCATATTGAGTAGCTTCCCGAATCTAACTTACATTGGTAGCTGGCTATCCCAGACCCTCCACTGGCAGTCGCTGTGAATCCGAAGCTTGCCGTTGTTTGATTGGTAATGCTTTGGGGATTACTCGTAATTGAAAGTGAAGGAGCCGTCAGGTTGATATTCCAAGTATACGAGCTCGCTACACTCGTGTTGCCAGCTGAGTCCGTTACTTTCACATAGAACGTATGACTGCCCTCCGCCAATCCAGAATAGCTCACGGGACTCGTGCAATTTGCATAAGCGCTAGAATCCAATTTACATTGGTAACTCGCCACCGATCCGCCACCAGAGTCTGTTGCAGAAAAAGTAAAATTAGCATTCGAGCTGCCTGTAATCGCACCGGGTGTAACACCAATTGTAAGGACTGGAGCTGTTAAGTCCGTCGTCCAAGTGTAGCTCGCTGGCAAACCGATATTTCCCGCCGAATCCAAAGCCCTTACTTGAAATGTGTGAGAACCTTCACTTAGGCTTGAATAGTTTTTCGAACTCGTGCATGCAGAAAAACCGGCTCCGTCCAATGAACACTCATATGAACTCACAGCGCCGCCGCCACTGTCCGTCGCACCAAATGAGAAACTCGCACTTTGAGAATTAGTAATCACGGAAGGCTTAGAAGTAATTGATATCACCGGTGCTGTCGTATCAATCGTCCAACTATAAGACTGAATCGAGGAAACATTTCCAGCGACATCCAAGGCCTGCGCTCTCAATGTATGCGTACCCGCTGATAAAACACTGACGTACGGAGAGCTGCAACCAGCCCAAGTTCCTGAATCCATCTGGCATCGATATCCGGCGACTCCCGCGCCACCAGAGTCTGTCGCTGTTAACGAGAATGTCGCAGTCAACTGATTGGTAACCGCATTCGGAGTTCCCGCAAGTGTTAAAACCGGCGGAGTTAAGTCGATATGCCAAGTCATTGTCGCGTCTGTTGACACGTTACCTGCTGTATCCGTAGATCTCACACTAAAGGTATGATCCCCTTCAGCCAGTCCCGAATAGGATTTTGGATTTGAACACGCGACATAAGCACCGTTATCTATTTTGCAATCAAAATGCCCAATGACTCCGCCATTATCGTTGGCTGTAAATGCAAAGTTTTGAGATGCGGAATTTGTTAACGTAAGAGCTGGTGTCGTAATTGTCGTAGTGGGTATATTAGTGTCCAAATTAAAGCTAAAGATCGACGGAGTTGAAGACACTGTCCCTGAAGCGTCCTTCGCCCATAAATAAAGCGTCTTAGCTCCATCTCCCGGAGAGGTCAGAGTATAAGTCGCTAAATTCTGCGCTCCAGCTTGCGAGCATGAGATGGTATACAAAGAACCGTCAGGAACCGCAGCACTTTCAGTAAGTGCCAAATAAGAAAAAGATGCGCAGTTCGAAAGATCCGTGCCCGTATTGACGGTAACAGTTAACGACCGCGAATTAATGGGAGTCACACCCACCACTAGAGGATTCGTGACCGTCAAACTAGGAGCTTGTGGTAAAATATTATTAGCAATGACAATGGACTGTGAAATAGTTTTCGTCGGCTTAGAAGTATCCACTCCACCAGCTCCGTCATTTTCACCGATGGTAACCATCAAAGTATGTGCGCCTTGTGCATTCGCGCCGGGAGTATAGCGCAAATTCGCAGACTGACCGATCACAGTGGAATCAAGTGTCCATTTATAGGCAACCTGATAGTGAGTATCCCAGTGGGTCACTGATACATTCATACTCAAGGGATTCAATTCCTGAGCTTGATTTGGAAGACTAGAAACAACAATTTCGGGTGAGGCCTGAGCCAAGACTGATGGTGCAACTCCAAATATCTGTGTAAATAGTGACGTCGCCGAAGAGTTCGATATTAAAAGATTATAAGCATCGGCAAAACTAGAGGCACTCGACAAAATCGCCATCAAAGAACTCACCTGACCAGGTGATGATTCCAAAACCTCTGTCATTTTATTCTTTTGAACAGTATTGATAGCATAGCCGATCAAGGAAGAGCCACTGGTGATGTCCTGATTTTGAGTCGACGTTATCGGACGGAGATAAACTCCGGAACTACATCCACTCACCACGACCATCAGTGCATTTTGAGGAACTTCGTCCTTCACATTAACTCCGATAGATTTCACCATAAAATAGTAAGATCCATCGGCGCTAATTGAAGACGTTGCCAATGCTGGTTCCACACGGTTTCCAGAAGCATCGAGTTTATATAAGAGAGCTTGCGGGCTCGCGCATGAGATCTGACTTACGTCCTGAACTGAGGCGCTTCCGGTAAACGCAAACTTTCCTGAGATTTTTGCACTTGTTTCCCATGATAAGGAATCCGCAGAACAAGAACTTAACAGTAGAAACAAAATAAGAACAAGTCCGTCTAGAATTCGCTTCCAAACTGCTGTTCCAAAATGATTCGAATAGACTGTTTCCAGGCGTTTTAATGTTTCCAACTGAATATTTATCGGTTTTATGAACAACTTCTGAAGGGAATATCTCGCATGTTGTAAAAAAACGAACAAATACCCTAAGGGCACATTACATTTGATCAATAGTCTTTAACCATTTTGGTCCACTGGACTCTCCATCGCACTCAGAAATTCCGATACGAACACAATGAAGTCTCGGAAATTGAAGATCAAATTAGATCACCTTATTGTGGGAGGAATCCTTCTGGCTTGTGCTGGTACAGTTCGCCAATTCCTCTTCAATGATAGGGCCTTCGACGACGAGCCCTCTTCAATTACCGCCACAATCAACGAGCCCACGTCCCCCATCAAGTCAGAGCAAAGCGAGCAAGTACGCACCTCAGAGCCGCCACTTTGCGAGCCTTCTAAGAAAGAGACTTCTTTCAAAAAATTGATGCAACTTGAATACACTGAACCTCATCGTCAAATAGCTTCCGTGGACGACACCACCCTTCATACAGAACTTCCCAAGGCGGAAAACTCCCTCAACTTGGAAATAGCAAAGCCACCTAAGGCTCACCGCCTGGATATTTGGTCTGGTTTTGGATCGAACTATCTTAAGTTCAGCCAGAAAGATTCTTCAGGAATTGAAAATGGACAATTCAGCTCAGTCACATTGCCTACTCTCATGGTAGAAACGCGATTGGTCTGGAGCGATAATTGGAGCTATGTATTTGCGTACAACCAAATGCCTGGCAAGATCGAAACCAAAGGAAACCTACGTCTGGATAACGATACCTTCACCTGGAGCTACTTCAGCTTCGAAGCGGAACGTCATGTATTTGATGGCCCCTTTGGATCACGAATTTTTGTACTGGGTGGAGTGCAACGACATCAAATGCCTTTCCTCGTGGGAGGAACCACCTATGACGTTGACCTTATTCAAACAGAGCTCTCAACAGCTTCAGTAGGAGCCCGGATTGAACTTAAACCGGTGGATAAATGGCTCATCGAAGGTTTCATGCGCTACCAAACTCCACTCACATCAGAAGCAAGCAATGGTGGCGACTTCAAAATCACCGGAGGCTTATCATTCGATGGACTCGTGGGAATCTCTCGCGCGCTCACCCCACGCTGGAGCTTTGGAGTTTTTTGGTTCGGCCAATCCCACAACTTGAACTACACCTACACTTCAAGCGACCAATCCGTTCAACGTGATGGTACGCAAGTCCTCTTCAACTCAGACCTTCAGGTTCGCCTCGGATATCAATGGAGTTTTGGCAAAGATTAAGGGTTCACGTACTCTGCGACACCGCTCAAGCCGTTTTGTGTGTATGTGAATAGGAGCGAGTTGCGGAATTTATCGAAGCGCAAGCCACCCGAGCATGCAAATGTAGAGTTCGGAAAAGCTAACAAAGTCTCTGCACCGGAATTATTAAGGTCGTATTTATACAACTTACCATCCGTCGCACAAGTATAGATATAATTCGTGGAAAGATCTGAGCTGCGGTTAATATCAAACCGACTGAATGCACGGCTTAACGTCGCATATGTTCCCACCGTCCCCGTGCCATCGGCTGAAAACTGAGCAATACGTTTCGAATTATACTCAGGGATCAGCCACATATTTGTCACAACGTCGTAGCCACCTTGATAACCTGTATCTTTAGCAAGACCCGTTGCCACGCACGCCGTCACCGCAGTTCCATCAGCACAAACTGTAGATGGAACTGAAACAGCAGAGCTATTGCGCAGAACATTGGCCGTCGTTTTCGCAGTAAGGTCATAAGTAACAAAGCGCGAGTCTTGCGCACCATTGGCAAGAGTCCAAGAGAATGTATTTACCAACAACTTTTGGGAATTAATCGCAATAAGTGCTGGGCCGTATCCATAACCATTTGAAAGATCCTCCCACAATCCCGTCGCTCTTGGAACTCGGGACATAGTGCCGCCAGCTCTTGAAAGATACAGATCTCCGGCTTCTGAAACCATAATGCGATTAGGATAGGAGTCCGCTGTATTCGCGAATGGATTTTCCGCTGCAACACTTCCCACTGCTGGCACTGCCGAATATTGCATACCTACTAATGTATAAATTGTTTCTCCCGGTTGGAACTCACGAACACGCACGTCATTGAAATCCATCACTGTAATATAGCTTTGCCCATTAGAATTCCAGGATTTCACGTCGGTTAAAGATCCGAAGCGAGTTGCTAATACCTGACGTCCATCATCTGAACCCAAACGGTCCCCCACCAGTGTGCGAATTTTTCCCTCGCTATCCACTGTACGAATCGATTTGGATTTTGTATCGACGTAGAATAACTGACCTTGGCTATTAAAAGTTAAAGCCGAAGCTGAAATCGCACAACTTGCTTGTGATGTGCCGTCGGGGCATGTGCCTGGTTGATTTGAACCATAGGTCAACGTCCATGTTAAGTTTGTCGAGTCGAATTTATAAATAGCTTGAACAGCGGACCCGGTAGTACCGTAAGCCGCATAAACATTTCCGCTTTTATCATTATAGAAATTAGCGTAATCACGCGACCCATTTGTAGACTTAATATACGCAGGTGCAGGCAAGAATGAAACACCGGTTGTCGGGTCCACAACGGCCATCGCGCGTCCCTCACTTGTTCCCGTCGAGAACGGACAAGAGGTAGAAACCCCTATTTGCATATACCAAACAAGTTTGTCGACATTTCCGTTTGCATCAAATGTTGTGAAGTAATTATTCGTCGTACACAAAGTATTGTCTTGGGTTGCAGAATAGCGGTTACCTGTTCCAGAAAGATTGATTGTGCTAACCACGCCTGTGCTAACTGTGTATTTGCGGACTTTTCTATCTGAACTTGATCTAAAGAACAAATCCCCATTAGAAGAGACCGTGATATGAGAAATATTGGACGTCGCAAGGAAGTTGGTGGCTCCCGTTACATAGTCGCTGGAATCACTACCACCGCCCAGATACCTAGAGATCGTCATCGGGCTCACACGGGTATTGATCTTACGAATGATCGTCGCATCCGCGACTAAAATATCATTATTATTGTCGACCCAAAGACCGCCTAATGATTTAAATTTCGCACTGGTTAAAACGCCGCCATCACCTGAAGAAGACGCCGCCGTTGTCGCAATGATTTCATAGACGCCCGTTGTCGGGTTCACCCACGC
>JAGIAF010000072.1:0-9214 GCA_017745015.1 Bdellovibrio sp.
CAAGTTTTTGTGCAACCGCTGTAGAAGACCAATTATTAAGCAATTCAAAACCGTCTAAATCCGGAACACGCGGTTCTTGCACATCCACGTCATCACTTGATACAGCAGAGACTGCCACCGTAAAAGTATCGCCGAGGCTCATTTCATTTCTATCTACTGTCGCATTCACTGTCGTACCCGCAGCGAAAACCGCTGCTGACGACAGAAGAAAACCAACGACGACCAAAGAATTACCAATCTTTGTCACGAGGCTGCTCCTTCACTTCTTTACGATTATAGTCAGCACGGATTTTGGATTCTTGCTGCTTAATCTCTCCCAAGATCTTTTTCACGTCGCCTTCAGACAGCTCTTTGCCTTCGAATTGACGAGGCTTGTATTTCGGAGAGCTTTGGTATTGCTTGTCCTTTTTATCTTTGCCGTCTTTTTCTTGATCTTGGTTCTTTTGATCCTGATCTTTATTGTCTTTGTTATCTTTTTGATCTTTGTTTTGTTGCTGCTGGTTGCCTTGGCCACCCTGCTGCTGTTGATCCTTTTGATCTTGGCCTTTACCGCCACCTTGTTGCTGGATCAAAAGTTCAATATTCGTTTTTGTCTCTTTAGAATCAGGAACAATCTCCAACGCTTTTTGATAAAGAGCTATGGCTTCGTCTGTTTTCTTAGCTTTGCCCAAAAGCTGCGCTTCATTGAAACGCGCGACAAACATCATCTGTCGATCTTGCAAATGCTCCGCCAAGCGTCCCGCCTCCGCATAGGATTGCTGAGCTTTTTCCGCTTGCTGATTGCCTTCAAATGAAAGGCCCAAATTACTGTGAATTTCTGGGCGATAAGGATCATAGCGAAGAGCTTCCACATATTTATCTTGGGAAGCCTGGAACGCCTGCGCTTGCAGTTGCTTATTCCCCTCGCGATTGAGCGCAATAGTTTTCAAGTGCGGCTGTTGATCACCACAACCCATAAGACCTAGCAATAAGAAGAAACAAACTAGCTTTCTCATTCTGCTGGCACCTCAAATCGGCCTTTCCAGAAACGGAAAGAACGACGACGTTCTCCGAGGAAAATCTCGATCATCGCCAGCACAATTCCAAAAAACAGAATTGTTTGATAGCGCTCTTCGTATTGGGTCGCCATTGTAGTATCGAACTGTGTTTTTTCTAGGTGATTGATATCTTCCACTAAATGTTTCACTTGATCGCCACCGAAGGTTGCAAAATAGAAGCTGCCTTTGCCAGATTCAGCCAAAGCTCTCAGGGCATCGCCCTTAACCGTCGTAATAATCGTCTGGCCACTGCGATCTTTTTTATAACCCTTTAAGAACCCCATGCCGTCGCGCACTGGAATTGCGCCACCTTTTTCAGTACCGTAGGCGACTGTAAAGATACGCGTGCCATCTGCCGCAAGTTTCTTGGCTTCTTCTAAAGCGCCCGGTTCATGGTCTTCACCGTCAGAGGCAATCAAGATCACACGGGTTACCCGCACGGTTTCATCTTGCGAAACCCCGCCGCGTTCAAAGGCATCTTTTGAGATCTTCAAAGCTTCTTGAAAACTTGTTCCTTGAGTCGAAACCGAGTTTGTATCTAAAGCGTCCAAGTACATTTTCACGGCACCCGGATCATTCGTCAGTGGAGACAATAAAGCTGCCGAACCGGCAAAAGCTAAAACACCAATTTTATTTCCCGGCATCAAGTCAACCAGGCGACTCAACTCTGCTTTAGCTTGAGCCAAACGCGATGGCTTCACGTCTTCCGCCATCATACTGTCGGAAACGTCCACGGCGAAGATGATCTCAACGCCTTCGCTTTTCACTTCTTGTTTGCTCTCTCCAAACTGAGGGCGAGCCAATGCGATCACGAAAAGCAAGACCGTCAGAACTTGAAGGATCGTTTTAATCGAGCGTTTTTTATTAGAAACTGAACTTGAAAGGAACGGATAAAGACGCGAGCCAATAGCCTTCTCCATCATTTTGCGGGCTCTTCGATCAAAGAAGAATCCTACGACAATGATTACCGGAATAAGCCATAGATAGTTAAAGGCTGCCATGTTTTCAAATCTAAACATTATGGCACCCTCCTCAACCACGAACGTCCTAATAATAATCCTGCAAGATACAAGAGGATCGCCATAACTAAGTATGGAGGATATTTCTCTGTGTAGTTGGTGAACTTGTTCACGTCGATTTTTGTTTTCTCTAATGAGTCGATATCTTTAAAGACACCTTTCAAAGAGTCTTCTTTAGAAGCGCGATAGTATTTACCACCGGTTTCTTTCGCCATACGACCTAAAAGGTCTTCATTCACGGTGGAATCAAATGGCTGATAGGTCTTAATTTTTTGCCCGAAGATATCGCGGCTGTATATGGGGATGCGTGTCGGACCGTCTTTACCGATACCGATAGAATAGATCTTAATGCCGTAACCTTTAGCGATCTCAAGACCCGTCTCTGGATCGATGGTCCCGCTGTTGTTTTCCCCGTCGGTCATAAAGATGACGACGCGGCTTTTTGCTTGAGAATCTTTTAAGCGACCCGCGGCATTGGCAAGAGCCACTCCCAAAGCCGTACCGTCTTTGATTTTCGCGCTGGCAGCCGTGGTGATTTCATCGACGCGAGAAAGGATCAATTGATAGTCCAATGTCGGTGGAACCAAAGTGAAGGATTCACCGGCGAAGATAACCAAACCGATGCGGTCAGAACTACGACCTTCGATGAAGGCCTTGATCGTAGCTTTCGCCGCTTCCAAACGATTCAGCGGCTTCATGTCTTCGATCAACATGCTGTCTGAAATATCCAGGGCAATGACGATGTCGATCCCTTCCACGTTTTTCTTGATCTTCGTGTTCATCTCTTGAGGACGAGATAACGCCATGATCGCAAACACGATGGCCAACGCTTTTAAAAGCAAAGGCACGTTTAACAAACGCGTGCGCAAGCTCGGAGTGATTGTTTTTAAAACTTGGATAGAACCAAACTGCAACGTCGGCGTTTTAGTTTTTTTACGCCACAAAGTCCATACTACGAGCACCGCCAATGGAAGAAGAAGCCAATATGCTAATGGAGAGTGAATTGTCATGACAATCTCTCCATTTCTTCCACTAGCAAGCGCGTGCGCTTGCAAAGATTCAACATATCCGAACCGCTCAAATTGGCGCGGTCCTCGTTGGCATGCAAGAATTCTTTGATCAGCTTTTGCAACTCATCACCGGTTTCTTGATAAACCTTCGGATGATACTTTTTAAGATTCTTCAAGATCAGACGCGGACTCCATTCCAAAGCCGGAATCTTATAGCGGCGAGTGATATAAAGCTTCATCATGCCGCGAGTTTCATCCAAACACAGAGGAATATCGTCCGCTTTCGGCGTTCCTCCGAAGAACACCGTATTTTCACGCTGCATACGACGGAAGGTTTGATGGAATTGCGCCAACGGAGACAACGCCGAATCGTGGGCTTTCAAACGCTCCACCATATTGCGACGTTGAATCACGCGATAAACTTTGCTGGCGATAATCAATGCAATCACACCTAGTACGCCTGCCAACATCGCCCAATAAACCATGGGGACTGAAATTGGAATCGGACCGATAGGACCGTAGGGTTCTTGCTTTGCTTGCTGCTGTCCTGGAAGTCCCGGCACACCGCCTTGAGTTTGCGGTTGTGGCGGAATCACCGTTTCAACTTTATAGCTCACCGGTCCCAGATCGATCGTTTGCGTGCCATCCGTCAGTTGCAAGTTATCAAAGCGCACTGGAGTCGCCGTATAACTTGTGACTTTCAAATCGGCTTGGGATGGGGATCTCAATTCGAAACCTAAAAGATGAATTTGATATTTTTGTTCTGGTGTTAGAACCAATTGGAGCTTTTCTTGCGCAAGAGTTTTAGGAAATTCCCCGTCACAGACGAGCAAAAACTCGCGACCGACCGTCAGCTCATTGTCTTTAAGCCCCGGCACGTTAGGAATTTCAATCTTACACTGAATAGCAGCCATTATTTTCTCTTCTTAAAAAACGCCACAAGAGGATCGACATAGTCATTGCTGGATTTTACATCCACGCGATCCACTTGGGACTTACGCAGCAAGCGATCGCGAGCGTCTTTGCGTTTCGCTACGGCGTCTTCGTATTCTTTTCTAAAACTTGCAGACGATGTATCAACGGTCAGCACTTCACCACTTTCAGCATCCTGAACTTCAATGACACCCATATTTGGTAAAGAATATTCCGCCGCATCGTTCACTACACAGGCCACCACATCGTGCTTACGACCTAAAAGACGCAAGCTTTGATCAAAGCCCTCATCCATAAAGTCGCTGAACACGAAAATAGTGGCGCGTTTCTTCAAAGCCCCTTGCAAGAAGCTAAATCCATTGGACAACTTCGTGAGGTGACTCTTTGGTTGGTAATAGAATAAATCACGCAGCAAACGCTGCACGTGGCCTCGGCCTTTTTTCGGTGGCACAAAATGCTCTACTTGATCACTGAAAAGCAACAGACCAATTTGGTCGTTATTTTTCACCGCCGAAAATGCCAGAAGAGCTGCCATGTGAGTCATGACTTCGCCCTTAAAGTAGGGACCCGTTCCGAAATCACTGGAACCGCTGACGTCGACTGCGATAATCAGCGTCAGTTCACGCTCTTCTTCAAATGTTTTAATAAAAGTTTTGCCCGTGCGGGCCGTCAGTGGCCAAGAGATACTGCGCACGTCATCGCCCGGAACATACTCGCGGAAGTCCGCAAAGGTCATACCCTGCCCTTTGAAGGCGGTATGGTATTCGCCTGCAAAGAGATTGTTCACAAGCTTTCTTGTGTTCAACTCAAGGAGTTTGACCTTCTTTAAGACCTCTGGAGGCAATCCCACTAAGGCACCTCAACCTGGCTTAGGATCTCTTTGATCACGTCATCCGACTTGATGTTTTCTGCCTCAGCTTCGTACGTCAGGATCAGACGATGTCTCATCACGTGGTAAGCGATGGCTTTTACGTCTTCCGCTGTCACGTATCCGCGACCACGAATGAAGGCGTGCGCTTTCGCGGCTCTGTACAAGCAGATCGTCGCACGCGGAGATCCACCCACGTTGATCAAGTTTGCGATACGGCTTAAACCATATTCGCCAGGCTTTCTGGAAGCCATCACGATTTCAACGATGTAGTTTTTGATTTTGTTATCGACGTAAACTTGATCCGCACGCTCAGAAGCACGCAGAAGATCTTCTTTCGAGATCACTGGATTTACGACAGGTTTTTCGTTCGTGCCCATGCGGTTTAAGATCTCAAGCTCTTCGCCTTTATGTGGATACACCACATTGATCTTAAACATGAAACGGTCCATCTGGGCTTCTGGAAGTGGATACGTACCTTCTTGCTCAAGAGGGTTTTGTGTCGCAAGAACCAAGAATGGATTTGCCAGACGGTAAGATTCCTCACCGATCGTCACTTGCTTTTCGGCCATGGCTTCAAGAAGTGCGGACTGAACTTTCGCTGGTGCACGATTGATCTCGTCGGCCAAAACGATGTTCGTGAAGATCGGACCTTTACGAGGCGCAAACTCTCCAGATTTTGGATTGAAGATCATCGTACCAATCAAGTCTGTTGGCAGAAGATCGGGCGTAAACTGAATACGTTGAAAATCCAGAGAGATGGATTTACACACGGTAGAAATCGTCAACGTCTTCGCAAGACCGGGAACGCCTTCAAGCAGGATGTGACCGCCTGTCAGGAGACCCATCATGATCCCTTCGACCATTTCTTTTTGACCTACTACGACCTTGTTGATCTCATTCATCATCTTTTCGATGAATTGAGATTCTTGTTTGATCGCGGCGTTAAGCGCCATAATATCAACTTCGCTCACCGTTTCCTCCCTCGAGAATATCCCTTCTATTTCACTCTTTCCCTTGGCTTGCGGCAAGCACTCCTGAAAGAGTCCTGACCGAGAGACTGGGTTGGGGGAATGGTGTATTTAGGGAGGGCTTTCTGCTCAGACAGTCCTCGCTCGAATTTTTATGTCACACAGATGTGGGTTTCTTGGCTCGCTTGCGGAACTTGCATAAATCCCTCCCTAAATACACCATTCCCCCACGACGTTTGTCGGTAGGCACATTCACCATCGCTGGTCGTAAGTATGGGATTGACCGCAGAGATGGGAGGCTCGGGCAGGAAAGGATCGCTCAGAGACCAGAAGGTGCCAGGCACTTTTTGGTAGATCGGCGCGTTAGTGAATACGGTCTTTTTAGGGGGTTTCTGCTCTGAGTTAGGTGGGTGAAACTTGTCAAAACTGGGGGGAAGTGGGAGGTTTTCTTTATGGGTAATACGAGCACTAAGGTTTGGGTTTTTATTCTTTCTAGTTCTTTGGCGCTTTTGGTTGTTGGGTATCAACTTGGCGAGCGTTTGGGACTGATCATTGGCTTTTTGCTCGCGTTGCTTTTGAATTTCATGGTTTTCTTTTATGGAGAGAGCCGCGTTCTTTCAAAGCTTCGTGCTCAACGCCTTAAAGGTCAGGATGCTTGGGGACTTTTAGATATGGTTGAGAAAATGTCTCACCAACTGGGTATGCCGACTCCGGCGGTTTACATCACTCCCCATAATTCTTCGAATGCGTTTTGTGTGGGGCACTCTTGGAAACATGGTTCGCTGGGTTTTACTTTGGGTCTTTTGCAGAAATTAAATACCAAAGAACTTGAAGCAGTTGTGGCCCATCAGATTTGTCACATTCGTCGTTTGGACACTTTTGCGTTTTCGGTGAGTTCGACTTTGGCAAACTCTATTGTCGGCTTGGGTCAGTTCTTGGATTCTTTCTTGCCAGGTAAAATTCAATTCTTCATGCCGCTGCTCTCCCCGATTGGTTGGTTGATCATTAAGGGCGTCGTGGGCGAAAGATCTTTCTTTGAAAACGATTTGATGGCGTCAGAACTTTTGAATGGTCGCCATCCCCTGGGTGAAGTGTTGTGGAGACTGGAAGGTCTTGCGCAAACGCAACCTTTGGAAGTGCCGGCCTGCACCAGTCACCTTTTTATGGTGAATCCGGAGGGCTTTAAGCAAAGAAATTTATTCTTAAAATCCCATCCTGCCATTGAAACTCGTTTGCAAAAGCTGATGGGATATTACCCGATCTAACTTGACATTGAATTTTGTGAACTCATGTTCACAGAGGGTGTTTATGCAACAAAAAATGGAAGCTTCTTTATCAGTTTTGATTATGTCGTTAGCCTCTTCGGCGGTCATGGCCATGGGCCTTGCTCCCGATCCTGCCACTGGTAAAACCAGCAAAGATAAAGAGATGGCCCGTTTTAACATCGACCTTTTGGTAGTTCTTCAAGAGAAAACCAAAGGGAACGTAACTAAGGACGAAGCACAGTTCTTAGAGAACCTAATTAGTGATCTACAAATGAAATTCGTATCTATCTAAGATAAGATAGATACGTTCCGTTGTTCAACAGGAGACGCGTTATGAAGAAGTTCCTTATTTTCTTTTTGGCCGTTGCAGTAGCCGGCCCTATTCAAGCTCAAACCCTTCCTAAAGATCCCCCGAAGTTAAATCTATCAGCTCCCTTGCCGGCCAATTTGTTCGTTGAGTTGGGTAAAGCTATCAACCCCGCAGTTGTGAATATCTCCACATCCGTCGTTCCTAAAGGTGGCGGTCCGCGTGGACGTGATCCAATGCTTGATATGTTGGAACAGCTTTATGGCTTCCGCATGCAGCAACCCCAGCAACAACAAGGTCCTCGCCAAATGGGCTTGGGTACTGGCTTCATCATTCGTGAAGACGGCTTGATCGTAACCAACAATCACGTGATCGCCGGCGCTGATATCATCAACGTTCAATTGAGCGAAGGCTCCAAAGACGTTTTCGAAGCGACTCTTGTAGGCAGTGACGAACGCACCGACATCGCGCTGATCAAAATCAAACCTAAAGGCAAATTGCCAGTGGCGGTTCTGGGTTCTTCGAAAGACCTTGAAGTGGGTGAATGGGTCGCAGCGTTTGGTAATCCCTTCGGTCACGGTCACTCGATGAGTAAAGGGATCGTGTCTTCTAAAGGTCGCGACATCTCTGAGATCAACAAAATCCCTCTGATCCAAACCGATGCCAGCATCAACCCAGGTAACTCTGGCGGTCCGCTTGTTAACACGAAAGGTTTGGTCGTCGGTGTGAACTCAGCGATTGATGCCCGCGCTCAAGGTATCGGCTTTGCGATTCCTATCGATGAAGTGAAAGTTTTGATTCCGCAATTGGAATCGAAAGGTCGTATCGCTCGCGGATATATCGGCGCCTTGCTTGGCGATCTTGATCCGGAAGCCGCGGCCTACCTTGGCATTGATCAAAACGGTGCGGTGATCACGCAGCTTGATCCGCGCGGACCCGCAGCGAAAGCAGGTTTACGCATTTACGATATCGTGACCGAGTTTAACGGTAAAAACATCGAAAGCTCTTTGAGCTTGATCGATGCTGTCAGCGACGCTCCAATTGGTAAAGCCGCAACAGTCAAACTGATCCGTGATCGCAAACCCGTGACAGTTTCTATGACGGTTGCAGAACGTCCCGATGAGAGAGTTAAAAAAGTAACGCCGAAAAAATACGAAGGCCAAAAAGCTCCACTAGATTTGGGCTTCACCATCACAGATCCAAACCCTACATTGCGTAACGAGTGGGGATTGCCAGATGATTTAAATCAACCCATCGTTATTGAAACTGACCGCAACTCCCCTGCTGCAAAATCAGGCCTGCGCGTAGGTGATGTGATCTTGGATGTGAACAAGCAATCCGTCTCCACATCAAAAGATGTGGTGAAGCTCTTGAAAAAAGGCGCGAACACTCTGCGCATCGCTCGCAACACAAGAATTCAAATCATCAACATCGCAACAAACTGAAGACAAAAGCCCTCTGCGAAGAGGGCTTTTTTTCGATTGACTGCACTCATTTAAAGATTCGCGGTCACAACCTTTTCTTTACCGATAGTTCCGGTTTGAGAAAATTCCTGAATACTTTGCAAAGTGGTCCGCGCAATATTATCCAAAGCTTCTTTCGTTAAAAACGCCTGGTGAGACGTGACGACCACGTTCGGAAAGGTCAGCAGCCTCGCCAAGACATCATCTTGCAATATTTTGTCAGAGAGATCTTGAAAAAAAATATTATCCTCTTCCTCATAGACATCCAACGCCGCAGCTCCAATTTTCTCTTTTTTAAGACCATCAATCAGTGCCCGGGCATCAATCAAAGATCCACGCCC
>JAGIAF010000072.1:9224-12696 GCA_017745015.1 Bdellovibrio sp.
AGCGGTATTAATTAAAATCACTCCTTTTTTCATCATCGCGATTCTTGGAGCATTGATGATATGATACGTTTCTGGAGTCAAAGGCACATGCAGAGAAATGATGTCAGACTGTTGACATAAATCTGCCAAATCCGTGTAGGTAATTTTTGGGTTGCTAACAAGCTCTGGGTCTTTCTGAATATCGTAAATAAGAACCCGGCAACCAAAGGCCACCATTATTAGAGAAAATATTTTCCCAATTCGACCCGAACCAATGACTCCCACAGTTTTCCCATGAAGATCAAAGCCGACTAAACCATCTAATGAAAAGTTAAGCTCTCGAACTCGCCAAAAAGATCTATAAATTTTTCGATTTACGGCCAGTAAAAGTCCTGTTGCAAATTCTGCGACTGCATATGGAGAATAGGCCGGAACTCGACTCACGACGATGTTATTATTTTTCGCCGCTACCAAATCCACATTGTTGAATCCGGCAGACCGCAAAGCAATATGTCGAACCCCAATTTCCTTGAGGGCGTTCATCGTGATATTGTCGACATGATCATTCACAAATGCGCAGATGGCTTCAGCCCCCGCTGCCAGAGAAACAGTTTTGGGGCTTAATCGCACATCCAAAAAATCCAGCTCAAATCCATAGATTCGATTGATCTCAGTGAAGATCTCCTTTTCAAATTTATGTGTATCAAAAAAAGTTACCTTCATATCTCATTAGTTCCCATTTTTTTCACCGGTTCGCCCCTCAAGAGCTTTTTGCGCTTCTTCATAACCACCTAAGTTCGTCAAATGCTTAAAGTTCATCTCTTTCATGATTGTCACAGCTTGAGTGGCTCGTTTACCACCTTTGCAATACACTTCGTAATGATCCTCCCGATTGAATTTAGAAATGCGTTCACGAAAGTCTTCATTCTGCACATCGATATTCACTGAACCGGGAAGATGCTTTTGGGCATATTCTTCCGGGGTGCGCACATCAAGCAGAACTTCTTTTGCCCAGGCACTAGACACCGTAAAAAACAAGACCAGCGCTAACAGACAGTTTTGCTTTGGCATAGGATCTCCTTGGTGATGATATCAAACTTCAGAAATCTTTATTCTTTTGTAGAACCTTTTTATCTGCCTCGCTTCACCTAAGGTGGTGCCGGCCTTACTTAAAGTTGCAGCCGAAGCCGCTAGGCCCCATCTTAAAATATCCGCGGCATCTAAATTTCCTGAAGAGACTTGGGCTACCATGCCCGCGACCATCGAATCGCCCGCTCCGACAGTAGAGCGAATTCTTATACTCGGAATGCGCCCAAAGTAAGCCCCCGAATCACTAACCAGCAAGGCACCACCTTCAACAGAAGAAACACAAACATAAGCAGATTTTTTCAAATACTTCTTCGCTATTTTCTTAACTGCAGAAATCGATTTCGCCCGACTGTTCGTCAGCGCCTGAAACTCATCAAGATTTGGCTTAATCAAAAGCAACCGATCTATTTTCAAACGCTTGAGAATGTTACCGGGGCTGTCAACCACAACCGCCATCTTCGCATTCTGGGCTCTCTCAATGAGCTTATTTAAATCATCTATATGAAACTGTTGCGGAAGTGAGCCTCCAACGACCAAAAACTTCACCCCACGATGTTTTGCAATCAAAGCCACTAGCTTCTGTATCTCAGAACGCGAAACATGAGGACCTGGAAAGCTGAGTCTTGTTTGTTGATGGTCTCTGTTATTGGAAACCGTAATATTAATTCGCGTAGACTCTTGGCATTTAATAAAATCCCGAGGCACCTGCTCCTCATCCAATAACAGCGCAACCTCATTGCCCACACTGCCTCCCAGAAATCCCGATGCTACAACCGGAACGCCAAGCCGACGTAATATACGAGCCACGTTGATAGCATTACCTCCAGGAGCCCGAGCTTCATCGGTGACATAGGTTTTTTCGTTTGGCTTTAATTGCGTCACAAATCCACTGACATCCAGAGAGGGGTTCGGTGTGATTGTTAAGATTCTACTGACCATAAAAGGGCCTTCGAGAGAGCTCTAGATGTTGACCGACTACTTCTTGAAGTTTGATCAGCCCCTCATGAACTTTTCTAAGAAACGAGGTGCTGTGCGCAATGAAAATAAAGTTTTCGTGTTGAGACCATATTGCTCGCAGTTTCCGATCCAGCTCCACAGCTTGTTCAATGGATTCAATTCGGTTTGGATTTCCTCCTTCGATCGATATTCCACCAATCGCTGCCGTTTCAAAAAACAGAACGGCGTCATAGCGGGCCAACTCCAATTGCAGAGTGGTTCCGACACTTGCAAAGTAATCCGAGGGTTCACCTGGCCAATAAACGGCACCATCGATGGTCCCTCGATCACACAATAAAACACGGCTTTCATACTCAGCGGCCTGCACTTCTTCCAAATGAATTTGTACTTGATAGATCGCCTTCTGTGTCTCCTTTTTCACCGCGGGTCGGGATGAACGGGGAAATCCTCCTGAATACAATAAGCTTGCTGATTCAGGAACAATTACAACTTGAGGTCCGATCTCCCGACGATACAAGTCTGCGGCTGTTGTTTTTCCTCCACCAGGTCCACCAGTAAGAACAACGCGAAAGTCTTTTCGTTGCATTCGACTTCTCCATTTTCACAAACTACGAGGTAAAAATACCCCACCCCACAAACAGCGAAACCATTAACCACAAAGAATACTTCGCCACTCTTTTCTTCAGAGAATCACTTCCCATAAATAAAACCAAAGACATCTTTGCCAGGTAGGAAGAAAACAATCCCAACGCAATGAGGTTTCCTAAAGTTCTAATATCGATGATATTGCGCTCATGAAGTTGAACATTCCCGATGATCGAACCATGAAGTTCAAATAAGCACACTAGAAAGGTCAAAACAAACTGGCCTGTTTGCCCCAGAGTTTTTTGTAAGAGCTTTGACAAAATCAGAAATGCCGCAACCACCAAACCAAGAATTATCAAAGCACCGACTCCCATAGGCGGCAGCGCACCTTCTTGAAACTTAATCTCTTGAAGTTTCCGCACTCTCCAAATCAAAAGTCCCACCGTCATCAAGATGGGCCCCGCAAACACCCACAGCAATTCCCAGTGCATTTCACCGACACCGACGAAAACCAAGATCAATCCTTCAACAACCATTCCTAAAAGAGCACTCAGATAGGCCAAACTAAGTAGTCGTACTTCATCTTCAGAGCAATCATGACTTTGCTTTGCCAAGGATGCAGTAAGAGCGGTGCTTGAGATAAGTCCTCCAAGGAATCCCAAAAGGAAACCTCCCTTATGTCCTTTTAAATAGGTCATAATGGTATAACTCAGAATTTGGATTACCATCAGCAATAAGAGCAGACGCAAGAGGCTGTATAAACTTATCAGCCCCCACGGATCAATAGGTTCTTTAGGCACAAAAAATAGTGCCGATAAAATTGCGGCCGCGGTTAAGAGGTAGGGCCACAGCAGCTTCATAC
>JAGIAF010000073.1 GCA_017745015.1 Bdellovibrio sp.
GTCTAGCTTCAGTAATGATTTCTACTGATTCAGAATCAGCATATCTATAGTCGGTATAAGATACGCCACTCGCCCCCACAAATGGAGAGGCTCCAGCATCAAACAATGCTTTTAAGAAGTCATGCCTTTGAGTCCCTAAAGCTATTTCAACGAGAGTTTCTCCTCGTTTATTAACTTGATTCAGCTCCGCTTTAGAAACTTTAGGCAAGGCCTTAATAAAAATATCCCAAAGTCCCTTGCGGAGAGATGCTTCGACTCTTTGTCTATCTGTATAACGATTATCTGCCATAACCTCATCGACGCGGGATTTTGCGGCGGCGGTGGCGGCCGCGGATGCAGCTTTGTCAGAGGATTTCTTGAAGGAACAGCCCACTGCAGTCAGAACTAAGAATGTCAGTAAGAGTTTCTTCATCATAAACGCACCTAGTATGTCCGTACCTCATAAGGAGGTGGAGTTGGATAACGCGGGATTGCTACCAAAAGTGTGTCCGTACCTAAAAAAGAAGCCCAGCGAGGGAAGAGAGAGGAACCCCGCTGGGCTTGGAACAAATTAATGAACTACTTTGCTGGCTTCGTGTGAACTGCGAATTTTTCGAACTCGCCGTACTCATGAAGTTTGTTATAAAGAGTCTTGATCGTGATACCCAAGTTGTTAGCCGCTTGAGTTTTGTTACCACCGAAGTGCGCAAGCGCCTTCAAGATGTAACGTTTTTCAAGATCGTGCAAAGTCATGCTTGGATCGTACTCGATCACATCCTTTTGAGTCTCAGGGTTTCTGATGTTCTCAGGGATATCGTTCAACATGATCATGTGACCGTCAGACAAAATTTGAAGTCTTTCGCACACATTTTGTAGCTCACGGATATTTCCTGGCCACTCGTATTTCATCAACAACTTCATAGCATCGTCAGATACTGTACGACCACGGTTTAAGTAAGCGTGTTGAGAGTTGTTCAAGAAGTGGTTGATCAACGCCGGGATGTCTTCTTTACGACGACGGAGCGGCGGAGCACTAACTACGATCGTGTTGATACGATAGAACAAGTCTTCACGGAAGTTACCGCGAACAACTTCTTGGTCCAACTCACGGTTCGTAGCACAGATCAAACGGATGTCTACTTTGATAGGCTCTTTGCCGCCTACGCGGAACATCTCGCCTTCTTGGATGAAGCGAAGAAGCTTCGCTTGGATAGCTGGATCCAATTCACCGATTTCATCTAGGAACAAAGTTCCGCCGTTAGCTGCTTCAGCCAAACCGATTTTGCGGTTGTAAGCGCCCGTGAATGAACCTTTTTCGTGACCGAACAACTCAGACTCAAGCAAAGTTTCACGAAGAGCACCGCAGTTAATTGCAACGAAAGGTTTGTTTTTACGACCTGAACGATCGTGGATCGAACGAGCGATCAACTCTTTACCAGTACCGGACTCACCAAGAACCAAGATATTGGCGTTTGACGGAGCGACTCGGTCGATCATCTTCATCAAGTTACCCATCACCTCAGATTGATAGACGATGGTCTTGTTTTCCATAACTTTGGAAGTTGTGTTTGTATTCCACATCACTTGGTTAGCATTCTGGGAAGCAGGAAGGATCGTAGAGTTGTTATCGTTCATGGGTTATCCACCTTTCGGTAACGTACTTTATTAAGAGCTTTTTGGCGGCTGTCTCATTTTGATTGGCTCAGTGTGAGACGCCTCCGACGCATTGAGTTATAACCTTGGTCCTGTATCTTTTGCAATAAAAATATTGCATGGCGTTAAAATATTTTTAGGCCCAAGCCCCATTTAATTGGATTTGAGGATATGAGTAAGGCGTTTTATCTCTCCAAAAATATAGATAAATACCTGAAATACATGACTTTTATTAAGTCTGCCTCTCCCCTTACCATCAAACACTATACCTTGGATCTTCAGCAGGCTTTCGAATTGGATAAAACCTCACAATCGGCCAAAATCACGTGGTCCGAGGCCGAATTAATGGCGGCGGTTCGGGCCGCTTTTAATCGCTGGGCCGGCCTATCGTTATCTTCAAGAAACCGAAAAGCTGCGACTCTGAAGAGCTTTTTTTCATGGGCGTTCGACGAAGAGAATCTCCTGGAACGGGACCTCTCTCTGCAGGTGATTTGCCCTAAGGTGCCTAAGAAACTCCCGCACTTCTTAAGTGTGGATGAGGTGCTCGCCGTTCTGAAAACATTCGATGCGAAGAATGAGGTCCCACTCAAAGACAAACTGCTCTTCTTACTTCTGTATGGAGGCGGTTTGCGTGTGAGTGAAGCCTGCAACTTGCGTTGGAACGAAGTCCACTTCGATCAAAAAGTTCTGCGTGTAAAAGGTAAGGGAAATAAAGAGCGCGTCGTCGCTTTACCATCGATGACTTTGAAGGCCCTTAAAGAGTGGAAGAAAACGAGTGCCTTTGATGACTATGTTTTCGGAGAAGTTCCACTCGTTCAAAGAACCGCCTACGAGATGGTTCGTCAGAGCGGCCAACGTGCTGGACTTTTAAAACCGCTTCATCCCCATGCTCTTCGTCACAGTTTTGCGACACACTTATTATCGAGTGGTGCAAACCTGCGCACGCTGCAAGAATTGCTGGGTCACGAGAGCCTGCAAGCTACTGAGAAATACACTCACTTGGGAATCGATCAGCTCGCGCGCACAATGGAAAGCATGCATCCTCTGGGAAAGAAATCTTAGAGAGCCGCGTTCGCGATATAGTGGCGAACCATATTTTCGACGTTATTTAATTCTTCATCCACAGTTTGACGATACATCAACAGAGTATTGGTATCTGCAAGATTGGTCTTTAAGAACGGCCCCATCCACGGCTCCGGTGTGATCACACCTTGTTGCAACAAGAAGCGCAGATAAAAGTGCATCCTTAAAACCAAAACGTCTTTCGCCGTTTCGATCGCTTTCAAAGTATGTCCCAGGATATTGAAAAGGAACTCGGAGTGCTGATCACCTTCTTGACTGACCTTCGCCACACACTCAAGAACGTGCAAAGCAAACTCCAGATGATCGTAGTCTTGTCGTAAGCCAGGAAAGTCATTAATCAGCGTCGCCTCTTGCAAGACGTTGAGTTGGCCTTGATCTGAGGATTGCTTATAGATGAAGTTCACAAAGTGGGAGGGCTCAAGAATCCCGCCTCCAAAACGCTTCTTACTTTTCAAAGCGCCACGGGCAATAAAAGACAGCTTCTCACCTTTCGGTGAAATCGCGTGCAGAATCAGATCCGATTCGCCGTACTTCATTTTCTTTAGAATGATGAAACGCTCTTTGCCTTGGGTCACACCTCTTCATACTAAAGAGGTCCAACCTTTGGCAAAGAATTACCGCCAGATACTCATTGGCGGACGAAGCGCGTAGTGAATAGAGGTGCGCTGGTGGCGTTTAAAGCGAGCAAGGTCTTCCTCGCGTAGCTTATTTAACGTCTGGCGCAGTTGCATGTTAGTCATAGGACGACCCAACTTCGCGATATAGTCATTGTCTGCTTGAGTCACTTGATTTAAAAGCGACTCCCCGATTTGATTCAGAACCAACATCACACCGAGTGTTTGCTTTGGTAAGTTTGGATCCAAGTTCGGGCTGCCCGTCAGCTTTTGCACCAGAGGCCATAGACGCGTTGAACGTGATGGTAACAAGATATTTTTAGCAATCAGAGACTTTGTCGTGTCATGGAATTCATACCGCAATTCATTCACCCAACGGATCATCTCATTAAGGATGGCATCCTTATATCTTGAATCGCGAATGATTCTGTAATCGCGCCAATCCAAGACCAAATCAAAGCGAGGATCCACCTCGAGGTCATCGGGCGTGATCATCTCACCATTGCGCATTCCCAATTTATCCAGAAAATCCTTGCTGCTAATTTGAATATTTGCAGGATTCTGAGGCACCACGACTTGCCCTTGAGAGGCACGATCATAGGCTGCACGAACGACCTCAACACAGGACATTTTCGAATAGTCCGCGAAATCCATTTTATAATCGTAACCGATTTTCTTCTCGGCACTTATCATCGCATCACGAGCCGCCACTTTTCCCAATGCCGCATCTTTAGGGCGCAACACCAGCAAACGCGCATTTTCATTCTTCAATGCGAAGTTGATTTCATAGGAATCAACGCCGGAACCAATGTAGGACTCGACGGTATTGATTTTGCCACTGCGCTCATCTTGGTTCATGAAGACCACATGACTGAATTCAGACTTATTATCGCTGATCTGAGAAATGATCGCACTGAAGAACGAAATCCCACGAGCCAACATCAAGTCGCCAGAATGAAATTGAAACTTGGAATCGTCGACGTCTTGGCGAACCAAATATGGAGCGTAGCTAGAACGATCAAAAATCGGCACGGGCTGTTTCTGAAAATCAATTTTCGCAGGATCCAGGGCTTTTGCTGAATAGACAAAATCCCCGACATAATCCTCATGCTCCCGGATCACATGGAAAAGGCTGCGTGTCTGCAAAACGCATTTCGTGCTCATTGTAGGAAGATTTTGATGTGTAGCCAGGCGCAGATCCCACAGATGATTGAGGATCGAGGCTCCACCGGCTTTCAAGTCTTCATTAGAGTACGGATCCCACGCAAGAGCCGTCACTGCCTGACCCACGTCATTTAAAAGAGCTTCGCAATTCTCAGCCGTGACAGGCTGTTTGACGAACTGCTCCTGCAACCCCTGAAGACTTTGAACCACCGGATTTAGTGCGACGACAGAGGACGGAGCTCGTGGAGAAAGTGAAGTACAACCAGCTAACGCGATTACAAAACCTACAGCGGCGAAAATTCTTTCTGACATTTACCCCTCAACGGTCCACGATTGTTCGTTCTTAATTTCTTGATAAGCCTCTTGAAGAGACTTTTTGAATTCTGTATTTTTTAAAAGTTCAGGACCGATCAACATCAAGCCACGCAGAATTTCGTGGGAAGGCGTCGGCTCCCACCAGTGCGAGAACATCTTAATTCCCGACCAGTGGCACATGTTCGTGCTTGAAAGCATCGACCAACCGACTTCTGAAGGCAGGTGAAGCTTTGCAAAGACTTTCTCTGCCAGCGCTTCCGCACTGGTCTCTTTAAAGACCACAGCAGCGCGATCGAACAGACGCTGAGTACTATTGAAGTAAGGCTCGCAGATGTCTTTCATTTCGGATTCAAATTCTTGCACTAGAGCTGGTTCTAAAGAGCGACCTTCGCGCGCAATGATCAATTGCTGAAGAGCTTCATCGCGATTCCACTCCATATTTTGCACTAACATCGGCGGACAACGGAAACGCTCCCCTAGTATTGCAATCGACAGCTCGGGAGTGAACGAGCACAGTCTTACCGAATAAGGACGGACTTCGAGATTTTCGTGAAAATGACGTGCGTGAGAAATGCGGAATGAGAAGATACGTTTTTCATTCAGAAGCTTATCGAGTTCTTCCACGAAGGGATATGTCTCGCCCGTGACGGGATGATCTTCGGCGAACAGCACGAAGTTGGTGTCTTTTTTAAGGCTTTCCACCCACTCTTTGACGTTACTTAAATCGCGATGAGAAAGAATCGCGACTTCGTAAGTTTCCTTGTAGTAGTAAGGTAGAAGATTTTCAAAGACCGAGGTTTGCCCTTTGATAAATCCAATGGCTTTTTTGTGGGCCATGAATTGGGCGCTTCCTTGAGTCACCTCAAAAACCGCATGAGCTAGCCCTTTGAATGCGCGCACGCGCAGATGGGGCGCAAGGCCCAACTGAGTTTTGATAGAATCGTTTACTTCGTCCCAGGTCTCGGGTCTCACCACATCAATCAACATATGTGTAAAATTATCAGATATTTTTGAAAAAGACCCTGAGACGAAGGTCTATTTTGCAGTCTCTATTTTTGAGTTTGTCCGAGGGAAAATTTAGACTGTCCCAATTGATCGCTAAGGAGTTCGTTTTTTATGAAGAGCGCTTTATCAGTTTGTCTAATTTTCGTTTCGTTTTTTGTCCTCGCTTCACCTGCGCAAGCATTCTTTGAAGCGAGGGTCACTTATGGTTTCTTGAAATCGGACGTAGATTTGGGAGATCTTTGTTCAAATTGCATAGCCTCAGCACCGAGCATTGTGCCGACGTATGGTTTAGGCGCTGATGCGATCTTCACTCTGCCGATCCCCTTGATTCCAGGATTTGGTATTCGTTATGAAAATATGGGTCTGTCCGTGAGCTCTGGCGCTTCCGATTACGAAGCGAACTTCACTCGCACTGCAATTCTTGTGAACTGCAGAATCATCGATACTTTGATATACGTCGGACCTATTCTTTCCTACGGTATCTCTCACTCAGGAACCTTCAAAGTGTCTGAAGGTGGAACAGAAAAATCTCACTTTTCACCTGGATCAACGACCTCCTACTCCGCAGGCCTAGAGGCGGGTGTGAAACTCATAGGATTCGCTGTGGGAGCTGAACTCGGCTATATGAACTTTAACTGGAAAGACAGCGTTGACTCGACTGGCAATAACTCAACGCAAGATATAAATATGAGCGGTCCCTACGGAAAACTTGTTCTGGGTTTTTCAATTTAAGTATCGAAAACATTGCACCTCTGTTAGGCTTTTACTCAGAGGTGCTTAATGACCAAAAAACAAATTGAATGGCCAGTGGCTCTTTTTCTCACTCTGAATCCACTGATTACGCTCATTCTTATGCCGATCTATTTCTACACTCACGGCTTCGAATGGGGCATCGCTCTTTTCGCATTGATCTTCGCAGCTGCTACTAATCTCAGCATTACTGCGGGATATCATCGCCTTTTCTCTCACAAAAGTTATGACGCACACCCTATCGCTAAGGCTTTGTTCCTTTTGGTAGGTGCATCAGCGTTCCAAGGCTCTTGTTTGAAATGGTCCTCAGACCATCGTCGTCACCACACACACATTGATGGCGAAAAAGATCCTTACAACATCAATGAAGGCTTCTGGTACGCACACATGGGCTGGATGTTCTTTAAAGAATCTGTGGATCAAAAAATCCATGCTCCAGATCTTGAAAAAGACTGGATGGTAAAATTCCAAGATAAGTACTACGCGCCAATCGCGATCCTTACTGGCTTCGGTATTCCGACTCTTATTGGTTGGATGATGGGTTCCGCATTGGGTGGTTTGGTTATCGGTGGCGGCTTGAGAATCTTTTTGACTCAACAGTCTACATTCTTCGTAAACTCTTTGTGCCATACTTTAGGCAAACAAACTTACTCAAAAGAGATCTCGGCTCGTGACTCTTGGTTCGTAGCGGTTCTAACTCACGGTGAGGGTTACCATAACTTCCACCATAAGTTCCAAATCGACTACCGCAACGGTATCAAGTGGTATCACTGGGATCCGACTAAATGGGTTATCAAAACTTTGAACATGATGGGCTTGGCTACTAAGCTTCGTCAGATTTCAAATGTTGAGATTTTGAAAGCCCGCTTACAAGCTGAATCTGCTGAACTTAAAAAAGTAGGATTCGCAGAAGAGCACTTGCACGCGATGAAAGAGAAAATTATCGAAGCACAATCTAAAATTAAAAAGCTTCGTGACGACTACGAGCAATTCAAATTGGATGCAGTTAAGAAGCGCGAAGAACTGAAAGAGGCTTACGATCACAAGCTTGTGCAATTGAAGCATGACATGGAAGTGGCCCACCTTGAATTCCAAGTTGGAATGAAGTTGTGGAAGATGCACCTGCGCTCGATCTAGACCGGACATAAATTCGATTTTCAAAGGGCTGGCGGAAACGTCAGCCCTTTTTTTTGCAATGAACTGGACTTTAGCCCCTTTCGGGCCCACGTCGTTAGTCTGGGAAAAATCCAAATGAACAATTGTATATAAACTCTGTTTCCAAAAAGTCGATAAGAGAAACGCTTAGTTTTAATTCAACATTTCTAGGAGTTTTCATGAGTCAGAATGCGATGAAGCAAGAGTTCTTTAATATCGACGAGAAAAACCGCAAAAAAGTTATCCGCCAAGATCGCATGGATCTTGAACCCAACTCGTGCTTTGTCAACTTCAACGGCCATCAGTTTGAAGTCATGAACATCAGCAGCTTCGGTTGTGCCGTCCTGGTTTCTGCAACTGAGTTCCCGACTATGAAAGAGTATTTCGAAAAAAATCCTCACGCGGAAGCGGACGTATTCTACAAACAAACGCAAACTCAACACGTATCCCTTCGCTGGGCTCGCGCCGTACAACACTCGAAATCCGTTACAGGCGAAATGATTGTGGGCTTTGAGGTGATGGGTGAGCCTCTTAAGGTTGAGCGTATAAAGGCTTTGGAAGTCTCTTCTGAAGTTATTAAAGATCAAACGACTTATGCAATGGAGTTGGCACAACTTCCAGCTGAATTTAAAACTTTCGTTTACGAAATGAAAGACTGGTTGGAAAAACTAAAAACTCGCATCGACAAACTTGAAGCAGAAGCTCCAGTTGATAACTGGAAAGAAGCTCAAGACTATAAACTGACGATCGCGGAAAGCATCTCTGATTATTTGGGTGCGACGATTCCAGTATCTTACGCCAAGATTCCAGTTCTTGTGAAAGGCTTCAATCCAGACCAAATCAAGTGGGCGACTGCATTTGCTCGTGAACAAGTGGGCCACCTAGTTTACGGTGCTCCGTTTGCAAGCCGCGCTTATTTTAAGCCTCGTGGTTATGCCGGTGACTATGAAATGATGAATCACCTTTACCGTGATGAGTTGGTAGGTAAAACTTTGTTCGATCAATGCATGCACAAATACTTCATCGATGAGCCAGCCGGTGCAGCGGTAAAAAACCGTGGTCAGTACTTGTTTGAAAAGATCTCGCAACTTTTCCATGCAACTCCTGCAAAGCAACCGATGAAAATTCTTTCTATCGCCAGCGGTCCAGCGATGGAGCAACAATTGTTCCTGCAAAATGGTTCGGAGTTCTTCGGCCGCCCTGCTGAGTTCACTTGCTTGGATCAAGACGAAGAATCATTGAAGCACGCGCAACGCCAACTTCAATCAATCGATCGTTTTGTGAAATCGGGCTTCAACTTCAAATTCAACAATATGGCAATTCGTAACGTGATCGCGGCAGGCTGCCCAGAGAAAGATTATGACATGATCTACTCTGCAGGCTTGTTTGACTATTTCACTGAGCCTGTGGCACAAATGGCCGCTCAAAAAATGTTGGATGCTGTTAAGCCTGGTGGTCGCGTAATCATTGGTAACTTTTCTAAAGACAACCCTTGTGTTCCATTCATGGAGTTGATCTTGGATTGGCATTTGATCTACCGATCTGAAGAAGATCTTTTGAGAATCTTCAAAGGCATGGGCTCTAAAATTTGGGTTGAAAAAGAACCGTTGGGCGTTAACTTGTTCGTTGTTATCCAAAAATAATAGAGGTTTACCTTGTATCCAGGTACGGAGATCACTTCGACTCAGATGCGTGAGTTTGAAGTGAACGAAGAAATTAAATCTGTCTTGAAAGTAGTGGCCAACTGGATGGCTGTGCCACTCTTTTTGGCCTTTTGGGTGGCAGATTTAATTTACGTACCGCAACTCAAGTGGCAGTTCCTAGCACTCCGCCTGACTATTATTCCCGTTTGCTTTACTGCGAAATATTTAATTGATAAAGAACAGATTCCCTTAAATTCGCAATCCATCGCAATGCTTTATGCAGGCCTGGTGGCTTTACCAATCAATATTATGATTGCGTTGGTTCCCGACGTAACGACTGGTTATTATGCAGGTTTAAATCTGATCGCCCTCGGCGGACTGTCATTTATTCCGTTCACCTTGAATTTCTTCGCGCTCACAACGGGCGCTATTTATTTGCCATATTTCGCAATTGTGATTTATCGCGCTCATACTGCTAAAGACTTCTGGGGCCTCGCAGTGAATTCATTTTTCATTGTGGGCTCTATCGTTATTTGTTTCTTGATCCGTTTTTTCAATGAACAACTGCGTCTGCGCGAGATTAACAGCCGTTTGGCATTGAAAGCCGAAATTGCCAATCGCGATAATGTAATTAAAGCGAAAACAGATGAAGCTGTTCGTTTAAATACCCTTTCCACTCAATTCAGCCCTCAAGTGGTGCAAGCCATTCGCGACGGCCGTGTAGACTTGGAAAAGGGTGTTCGTCGCGCACAGATCTGTGCGATCTTTGTCGACATTGTTGGTTCCACGGAACGCGTTGTACGCTTGGATCAATCGAAAGTTGATATTGTTCTCGCTCGCTTCATGGATACCGTGGTTTCGATTTTCCTCAAATACGATCTGACGATTGATAAGTTCCAAGGTGATGGCATTTTGGCGTTCGCCAACGATCCAATTCGCTATGGAGACTTTGTTCAGCGTACGTGCTTAGCGGCCCTGGAAATCCGCGAAGCTCTTCGCCAAGACCGCGAGTTCTATCTTTTGAACTGGAAAAAAGAAATGCAAATCCGCATTGGTATTTCTGCGGGTTACGCAAACGTCGGTTTCTACGGAAACAAAAAATTCTTCCGTTCTTATACGGCGATTGGCGCCCCATTACCGTTTGCTTCCCGTCTAACGAATCTTGCAGCTCCAGATCAAATCTTGATCGATTCTGATATCGCGCAAGCCGTAGAGCTCGAAGGCTTCAACTTGCGAAGTATCGGTGAAAGAGTCATCAAAGGCTTTGAGGACGATCAGCATATCATTTTTGAATTGATCCATGCACCGCTGACTAAACAAGAGGCGTCTCCAAATGCGGCGACCTGCCCTCACTGCCCGGATTCTATCCTTTATCTAGATACAAATGACCAAGGCATCTTCGTGATGAAGTGCCGCCAATGTGGTCACGAAAAATCAGATATGAATGCGATTGCATAACAATCTACGTCACCCGTGCGATTCGTCTCATAATGAGATGGAATTTCCCGTGGTAACTCATTGATATCACTGAAAGCCGGTTGGCAACAGTATTGCTCCTCTGAAAACTGAGGAGGAATCAACTGATGAAGCCTTTTGCACACACACTATTACGACTGTCATTGCTCGGTACTGCCGGTGCACTAGTAATGGGTACTTCGTATCCATCACCAATTTCATCTATTGAATTGGCGTCTACACGCACGATTGTTGCTGCCAAGGTTGCAAGCAAATCCCTACCTAAAGCAAATGCTGCCAAGAAGACTATTACTCCATTTAAAGCCGCAGCTGCAAAGCCTACAGAGCCTAATACTTCTATTGAGGAAAGCGCTGTTCAAAAACTTGCAAAGATTCAAAACGTTGCAGCTCTTCTTGCGGGCTCCAAGAAAGACACCAGTTCAGTCGCAAACTGCGCTGAATGTACAACGGCGGCAGCAGTCGCTGAATTGCGCTATAACGCTTGCTCTGAGCGTGATAGCTATCTTGAGAAAGAACTGGAAAAGAAATCCAAAGAAAACACAATCTTGGGAAATCTTGTTCGCACTTCAGTAGGTACTAAATCTATTATCAAGCCGGTTTGTATTGAAACAGCGATGCTTGCGCAATCAGCTCAATCTGGAAAAGTCGTAGACTATAAAACTTGTGATGGTAAAAAAGCTCAAAAAGCCACAGCTCGTCCGTGCATTAGTGAGAACTATTTCTCATTGGTTAACAACAGCTTCGACTTGGTTTCTCGTTGTATGAAAGGTTTCATCGGCGAAGGCGAATCAAAAGCCGCTCAACTGCTCAATATTCGCGCTGCTTACGGTATGATTTTAGTTGAATCAGGTTTCCATATCAACATCGCAAGTAAAACCGGCGCTGGGGGCATCGGTCAGTTCACCCCTGTTGCTATCACCGCAGTTAACAAAGATATCGAATCCGTCAGAACTTACTTGGCGGCAAAAGATAACGTTCAATGCACAAAGCTTGTTGATGAATTCCTGCAAGGTGATACACCGATGAAAGCTATCAACGGCAACGTGTGCGAAAGAATCTCTATTTCTAACGGCAACCCTGTTACAAATATGATCTACACATACGCAGCGTTGAGAGATGCCAAGGACTACTTTGACGAGACTGTTTTCCAAGATGAAAAACTGTCTAAGAAATTCGCGCTTTCAGCAGATGACTTGGCGAAGGTGAAACGCGCTTTGATGATCTGGTCTCACAATACCGGTCAAGCGGGTTTGAAAACACCTTTGACGAAACTTCTTACGACGAAGTATGCAAAAGCCAAAGTGACGAATGCTGATAAGTTTCTTTCTGAACTAAAAACTTATGCTTACGATTATCCTAACAAAGGCAACTCAGGTTCAAAAGCACGCCGTCAAGAGACTTCCCGTTATTACGCTAAGATTGAAGATCGCATGCAAAAAGTTGAAGAGAATGCCGCAGGTGGATCATGCTTAAACTAAAAATTGCTATTCTAACTACCCTTCTTATGTCCCCGCTTTTCGCCTTTGCTTTAAGCGACGGTTACTCTGTGAACTTAGTTGAAAAATCAATTGCTGCGATCGAAAGCACAAGCAATCGGACAGCAAAAATCAACTTGGCTCGCGAGTTAAAGTCCCTGGTGATTCAAAGAGCTGAACAAATCGGCGATGCCAGCCTGAAGAACCCCTCTTACGATGCAGAATCTACTGAATTAACTGACCTTATTGTTGCCTTGGACCGCGCCACTCTTAAAACGGGCACGCAAAAAGAATGCGAAAAATCATTCCATGGTCTTTTAACGGATGCGCAAATTGAAGACTACGAAAAAATTGAGGCCATGGGGTGGAC
>JAGIAF010000074.1 GCA_017745015.1 Bdellovibrio sp.
AGCAGTATCCTCACCTGATAAGACACAGATTAGCTCCTCAAAAAAAACAAATGAAGTTAAATTCATGAGAAAGCTAAACGGCAATCCAGAATATATGGAAACGTACACTCTTTACAAAAATAGCGACCGTTTTTACAAAGGAACTCTAAGTCGTAATTGTGTAGACGGGGGCGCAAATAAAGTTTGTACATATACCGTTAATTTGGATGAGAACTGCAACTTAGATAAAAGCATAAACGAATATGGAAGCTTAATTACCTATGACCGCCAGGTGTGCTTAAATGTTCTAAAAGCGTTTGAGGGCAGTAAAATTTCTTATAGCGATTTAGGCCCTACAGACAGTAAGCCGAATAAGGATCTTACTTCTAAAGTGCTGAAGATGACTAAAGACCGCGAGGTCGCATTAAAGACAGAGACCGGCAGAGATCTACATTTTCCTTCGTATTATTCTCCCCTGACTTTGGTTCGTGATTGCTCCATGCAGATTAATAAAGAAAATCATTACGATGGCAGAGTTAATGTAGCAAAGGAACTGACCCGTGAGTGGTTCCACGAAATTTCCAAGAATATTACTGGAGGCGTTCGCCGATAATCCGGTTCCAAGAGTAACAGTCGCTGTTTTAATATTAAGATTACAATTATAATTTCCGGTGAGGTCCCATGCGTATTGTTTATTTTCTTGTTTCAGCAACGACACTTCTTTTTTCGGTGAGTAATGCCGCCGGAACAAAAACGAAATGTGCAAATATTGTTGCTGAATCTTTGCAAACACATCAACCCTTCACTTTTTATGTAAATAGTGGAGGAGAGTTTGAAGCAGCTTCCTCAGCTGTTGGAGAGGGAGAAAGTCTCACCTCTTCAAAAACTCCAAATGAAACTAAATTTGTAAGAAAGTACGCTGAGACTCCACAGTATAATCAAACGATCACTCTCAATAAAAGTGAGGGCCGTTTTAAAAAAGGAACGCTAAGTCGACTCTGTTTGGATGGCGATGTTAATAATATTTGCACATCTACGGTCAGCTTGGACGAGGACTGCAATCTGGATCAGAAGATCGACGGCAGTGATATTTTATATGACCGTCAGGCCTGCTCGAATATTTTGAAAGCCTACAACAAGGCTAGTGACGGTTTTACCGGGACCGGAGGCACAGATCTGAAATCTAAAATGCAGAAAATATTGGATAGTCGACAGGCGGCAATAAAGGTGGAGATGGATAACACCAAATTACAATTTCCAAGATATTACAACCAATTTGAAGATATAATTATGAATTGCACGAACCAAATCAATTTGGAAAATGAATACGACGGCAAAATAAATAAATTTGTAGATTCCAGCAAAGAGTGGTTCTATGAAGCTTCAAATTCTGTTTCTGAAAAAGCGCGTAGTGCTACCAAAGGAGTCATGGACGTTATAAAAAGCAGCGGCGGAACCCAATAGCACGGAACAATCACCGTCCCATATGGCCCGCCATTTTTTCTAAAATGGTTTCCCCGCAAATATTGAGAATTGTTTTTTGAAGTCATAACAAAGACTTTCGTTCTCTAATCGTGTCCGATAGGCAGTTGAGCACAGCTTTTGTATTGTCATTCCGTAGGGTGAATACCCCCACGTAGGAGAGATTGTGCGAGGGCTTTTGTGGTTAAACCTTAGACAGCTGTATACTGAGATGCGTTCCCGCGTTTTAGCGTTGTTTATTTTCGTCCTGGCTCTCTCCTTATTGCCGGTTTCCCAGGGCCGTGCGGATGCGCCTCTTTGCTCAAAGATCTTCTCTGAGGGCGTTTTTGCGGCCAAAGAAACAACCCCTGAATCAGAGGTTGTCACGAAGGCCATCCGGGCCACAATCGAAGAACATAAGTCTCAAGTTAAGCCACTCTTATCAGGCGAAGAAGCTCTCATGGCAAAACTGCTGGCTATTCGTGGGGCGAAGAAAACTTTGGATATTACTTACTACATTTTTAAACGCGATCAGGCCGGCTACTTGATTTTGAATGAAGTCAAAGAGGCGCTCCGTCGCGGAGTGAATGTTCGTCTGATGGTAGACTCGCTGGGTTCGATGCATTTGACTCATACCGAACTTCTCGCGCTCATCCAATTCAGCAAACAACCGGGCATGGGTAAAATAGAAGTCGTGACCATTAATCCATTTACGACGATGAGTCGCGCGGCTGTACGCATGTTTTATATTCTCACAGGTCGCTTTTTCTCTTCATCATATGAATCACGCCTAACACTCAATAACCGTTCACATGATAAGATCCTTTTAGTTGATGCGGGAACCTCGGATGCTTTGGCCTTTATGGGTGGCCGCAATGTCGGAGATGGCTACTATGGTTTGAACCGTGATGGCCGCGAAGCTATTCAAGATGTGGAGCTTATGATTCGCCCGAACTCTCCGGATGGCAGCACAGCTTTGAGCGATGTTTTGCAAAAGTACTACGACCGGATCTATTATAATCAGCTTAATAAAACCTTGGCCGATAAACTCTACCGCTTCTTTAAAATGGATTACGAGTTTGAAATTGATAAGATGGAAAAAACCTATGACGATTATTCTGCGCGTGAAGGCGTGAAGACTCGTATGGAGGATATGGAAAAAGAAGATGTCCTCAAAACAGGTTTTGAGGACTCGGCAGCTGGCCTCGTGCATGAACTACAAAACCTAGAGCATACGCACGAGCACTTCTTGCAGCGCTGGGAGATGTGGAGCCGTAAGGCCAACCCGAACTCTTTGATGCGCTCGTTAAAAGAAAGCATTATGAAGGCTAATAAGAAAGTAACGATTGTCTCTCCTTATCCGATTTTAGGCAAGCGTGATGTTCGTATGCTGAAAAGCTGGCTTTTAAAGAATCCAAAAGCGGAGTTTGAAATCATCAGTAATTCAACATCAACGAATGACGGTGTTATTACTCAAGCGGTGTTTGATCAGTATGTGGCCCCAGCTTTGTTGGAGTTACGCAAAAACCCAGCGATCGGTAACCGCGTTCATGTCTATAGCTACCATGGTGTTGATCCAGTCAAGCCGGAGGTTAAAGGCAATCTTTTGCATGCAAAGATTGCGATTATTGACGGCGAAGAAGTTCTGATTGGCACTTCGAACTTCGACCCACGTTCACGCATTCATAACTCAGAAGTGGGCGTGTGGCTGAATGGCGCTCAAACCGTTGAGCAGTTCCAGGGCTACAGCAATGCCCTTATCGCGAAGTCCTATGAATGGGGGAGTCCTGAGTGGCGCGAGTCCCGCAAGACGACCTTTGGGAAATATCAGCAAATCCTTCAGGAATATATCTATCGCCTGGCCGAAGCTTTCGGTGGCGTTCATCTTCTGTAATTCAAATTACGCGGATCTGAGGCTCCCGGATTTCCTTGGCGGAAGTAAAGAACTCTTTCCACGAAATTCTGTTCTCTTTTCCCTGAACAGCTTCGTGATCATCTGCTCAACAAGTCGCTTAGGACGAGTCACTAAAAAGGACCTGGACAGTGCGATCACAAAGCTAATCGTTCACTCAGCGCGAGGTCGCGGTCGAAAACCTTTCCGTCATTTCTTTTAGATTAAGCTCTTCCAAAATCCAATTCAAACGATCAGCGGCACGTTGGCGTGGGCCTTCTTTTTTGGTCGCAATGATCAGCTCGTTTTTCATGGAATGCTCGAACCCAACAAGTTCGGTCACGGTGACTTGATAGCCATGGGCTTCAAGACGAAGACTGCGCAGAACATTCGTCAGATGGCTGCCGAATTCACGGGTATGAATCGGATGACGCCAAATTTCAGTTAAAGGACTTGCCAGTTGTTTCGCCTTGTTTTGGCGAAGGACTTTAGCCATTTCGGCTTGGCAACAAGGTACTAGGACGATGTGTTTGGCTTGCTTCTTTAACGCAAAATCAATGGCGTCATCAGTTGCCGTGTCGCAGGCATGAAGGGCCGTTACCAAACCGATCTTTTCAGGTAAGAGTTTGGATTCGGTGGCTTCTGCCACCAGTAAGGGGAGGAAGGACATATTTGGAAAGCCTAACTTACCCTGCAATTCGATAGACTTCTTAACTAACTCGTCACGCGTTTCGATGCCGTACACGTGTCCTTTGTTCACCAGATTTTTAAAGAATAGATCGTATATGATAAAACCAAGATAAGACTTACCAGCGCCGTGGTCCACAAGGCTCACGTCTTCGCCCGAAGACTCAAGGTCCTTCAGCAAAGGTTCGATGAAGTTATAAAGGTGATAGACTTGTTTGAGCTTACGACGGCTATCCTGATTGATTTTTCCGTCACGGGTTAGTATGTGAAGTTCTTTAAGTAACTCAATCGACTGACCGTCTCGCATCTCTTCTAAGGGCTTTTTCATGCCCCGTTTCTATCTGATTCCAAGCAAAAAGTACACAGGGGTTTGTCAGAGAAAGATCGGTTGCAAAAATGCCAATACCGTTAACTGCGGTCTAACCAGAAGTCCCATCACTTTACGGCGAAGACATGACTGCAAAGGCCAACGGCTGTGTTGGCTGCTTTATTGTAGCCAAAGGGATCCGCAGCGGGCAGTTTCATGTCCTGAATATGCTGAAACGACGAAGACGACGTGGATTCACGATATTTTTTAGCAAAATTTTCGGATTGCTGCGAGAGTGCCTGCTCGATAATATCTAGATAAGTTTTGCGAATTGCAACCGAGGTATCTCCTTCTTTCACAAGATATTCCGGATTACCAATATAGGCGATGGCTTGGCCGCCCTTGATATTTAAGTTCTGCAGGTGGGAGGCCATGTCGTGACGATGATAAATCCACTCGCGACGGTCAAAGCTCTCAAGTTCGGATTTATTGATAACAAAAACCATGGCGTTTACTGCGGCTCCCGGAGTCTTGACTTCAGATAAATTAAGGTAAGCGATTTTCTCTGGAAAATATTTTTCGCCGTTGCGCTCTTCATAGAAAGCTTGGTTCGGCATGGCGACGTCAAATTTGCGTTGATAGCCAGCAATTGAAACTGCCAGCACAGGTCCCTCGTAAGGATGTCCTAGTGATCGGGACATACTTTCTCTGCTCATAAGCGAGCCGTAACCGATCAGTGCCACTTGATCGGGTCCTAATATTAAGTCTTGGCCAGCCATCGCTATGCTGGAAGCAAGCCAAATTACCCAGCTAAGAAAAAGTAAGCCCCACTTGCGCATTAGATTTCTCCAACTCTGATGGACATGTTTTCCACGTCGGCACGCTGCTGTGATACCGGTACGGTAACTTTCGTCGATTCTTTTGCAATCGTTTGCAGAAGTGACGTCAACTTAGCATTGTTACGTAAAAGTACTGCGAGTTTCGAGGCACTGCGGCCTTCCAATCCGCTGACGACCAATTCAATTTGATCAGCAGATTCTTTATGAAATTCCATTGAGAACTTCTCAGCCTGAATATCTACTTTTCGTAAGACGCGCGCCAGTTCCAAAGAAAATTCAATTCTTTGGGCCGCTACTGGTTCATTGCTAATTACCGAACCGGAAGAAATTGCCATTTGCGTCTGATAAGATGTTTTAGGTGAGCCTCGCAAAATGATTGAAGCCGCGTGACCTGGTACAAGCAACTGAGCCATTGCCGCTGTTCTTGGTCCTAAGACCTCAACTGCAACCGGATTGTGGGTAATCGCTACCTTCAGTTCTTCTGGAGTTGCAAGAGAACCAGCAGCAACACCTACGCGATAGATATTTTGAGGAACACCGGCACCATTTACCATGCGCACGCCAATAGCCGTAGGCCGGCCATTGGCCGTAACCGGAGCGAAGATTTGCTGAGAGCTCAATGGTGATTCGTTGGAACTCATTCCTGTTAATAACTTAGTGAAGTGATTTTCGTAGCCAGTGGCAATGATCACATGCGGTGAGTTCACGACCACGCCACTGTCCGTGATAACGTTATAAGTGCCGTTATCTAAACGTTCAATGCGAGCCGCGTACTCAGGAATAGGATGGATGCGCTGACCGATTTGATCGGGGATCACAGTATGATAGCGACGGAAGTAAGAGGCTCTGAAAGCATCTGGAGTTTCCGCTTTTTGTGCGATCCATGTGATATTTGCGGAAGCTGCAAAGTCCTCTGAAAGAATCTTCTCTACCGCGATCTTACCGCCGTCACCCGGAGCGATGACAACGAAGTTCATATTTTCAGTTTCACTGACAAAATTCTTTTTGTTCAGACGACGATTGCGAGTCACACGCAAGAAATCGTCTGACGTCATGATGCCACTCATTTCATCCTCATCACGACGGATATTCTTCACTTCATTCATGACCAGCGAGCGAGAGGCCTCATCTTTAAAGGTCAATTTCAAATCGCCCAACCCAGTGGCGTCGATGATCTTATTCGTTTCGAAAATCAATCCTGACGAAAGCTCCACTTTGTAGTGATACCCTGCGCCTGTCGCTGCGTCCTTCCAAAGATCAGTGATTGCGGTTACACGATGGCCAAAGAGCACGGGAACATCAGAGCTGTATTGTGTGCCAGTTGCCAAAGTTGACATATCTCTTGAATTCGCAAACTCATTAGCAGTCAAAGCATTCATTTTTAACGGTGAGAAGGGGAAACGATTCGCGGATCGCAATCCTTGAGTTTGATCTCGCAACTCGGGACTATTGATTTTAAATTCGCCTTCCATCGTACTCCAGATCGAAGAAACAGCTTTCCCTGATTCGACGATCAGCAAAGAAGGGTTCGCTGTTTTTTGAGCACTGGCACTGGCGAAAATTGCACCATGGATTCCATCTCCGACCACAAGTGTATCTACTTGTCGGGCTGTAGGACTTTGACGATAGTAGTTTTCCAGACGAGTGCTTTGTTCTACCAAGCTACTATTTAACGTAGAATTAATGCGCTCTACATTTTGTGGAGTCAACGTGGATAGAGCTACTTGATCTGAGGTGAAGACGTCGGAGCACAGCGGGGCCGACCAAGCGGGTTGACTCAACAGAATTAATAATAACATTCCGTAAGAAAAATTCTTTTTCATAAAAAGACTCCATCACAACGTAGACCCGTTGAATCCGAAGGGCGATGATATAAATCAGATGATAAGGTTGTTAATACTTGCGCCGCTTTTAAAAAATCGCCGCTCAGGGCGCGATCTTCGTCCAAAAAAGGAACCGCTTCGCGCAGGGCTTTTTGTAAGCGAGCGCTTTGCTTTCCTTGAGCTAAGTCCGGTCGGGACTTGAGCCGCAAATCTATAGCTTGTGCTGCATGCAGGGCTTCAATTGCCAAAACCTGATTTGCATTTTTAATCATTTCTAATAATTCGGTAGCAGACTGGGGTGCGTTTGTAGCGACGTCTTCAATTCCACCAGCCATAGAGAGTATTGTATTGATATTCGGAGTCGCCAACTTTTGATTCTGTTGAACCAATTGTGCCAAAACTTTTTGTGACGCTGAAAAACCCAGGCTGCCATTTCCAGCACTCAGAAAGCGTTCAAGGTGGGTGAAGTTAGGGTCGTCTAGCTTTAAAGTACGTTGAGCACTGTCGATGGTAAGCTGGTTCAAGGCATTCTTTAGTGAGTCTAGATGCAAAGACCAAGGGAAGGGTTCGAATCCAGCGGATGGAATGATGGCTCCAGAAATTTCTGGAGTTTGAATGTAATAGCTTTTTTCCTGACTGCCAGCGCGAAGACGAGGCTGGACGCCAACCACGATCGCGGGATTGTCAGATGAGGAATTTAAGTCTTTTGTGAGTAGAGTCTTTAGAGTCTCTAGCGTTTGCGAGAGGCCTCCAAAATGATAGGCCGCGGTACGATAGCTCAAAGGATCTTGCAGAGCTCGGCTGCTGTCCTCCGAATTAAGATAACTGCCTTTAAGATGACGCAAGATACGTGAAGACGATCCGTTTGCGTGGTGGAATTTACGCAGCTCTTGATTCGTCGGCAAAAACGGCGAGATGTTGCCATTTATACCTTCCAAACTTAATGCGAAAACCAGTTCGGCCGTGGAGTTGAAACGAGTTAATTCTTCAACTATGCGGGTAGCGAGTGCTTGATTGTAAGCATTTGAACTCATTATCGCCAATGAGTCGCGCGCAAAGGGGCGCAGCGGTTGTAGTTTTGCTTGCTTTAATGCCTCGGCAGCATTGAGGCGCCGACCTTTATAAAGAACTTCTCCTTCACCCATCATGGCAAGGCCAATATGAGATAAGATGGAGATATCGCCTTCACCAACAGAGCCAGTGCTAGGAATGAGTGGCGTGATTCTTAAATTTAGAAATTGAGCATACATTGACGCTACTTCTGGGCGGGCACCTGAGGCACCTACTAATAATCCATTCAGACGAATCGCCATAGCGGCACGGACAGTTCCTTCATCCAATTCAGGTCCTGTTCCAGCGCTCGTAGTGCGTAGGTTTCGCTCATTGAATTTTTCTGACTCTTCACGATGATCTAAGATAGAGCCTGTGAAGATAGCTCGATCTTTATTTTGACCGACTCCAAAATTGACGCCGTATATTTTTGCGCCAGCAGTGGTCGCCGCAACAATCAATTGATAGCTCTGGCGTACACGCTCCATGGCCTCTGGATTCAATTGTACAGGGCTGTTAGAGCGAGATATAGAGGCCACTTGGGCCGTCGTCAAATCATGACCAGTAAGAACGATTTCGTTTGTTTCATTTTGAGCCACCGCTACTGGAGTCGCAAAGACTCCGCTCACCAGGAATAAACCCTGGCAAAATCCCGAAATGCAGCGATGAAATAAACGATAAACCGTCATAGCGTACTTGCCTCTACAAAAAGTAAACGATTACGTCCATTTAGAAGAGCAAGGGAAATGCCAGGGTTTTTAGGCGCCAAAGGAGCTTAGGTAGGAATAAGAAGAAATTTATAATTCGCTGACGAAAGAGCCGTGTTTAGGTATGCACTTGTTGAAAAGGTAGACATCATTGGCAGCTATGTCATCGTAAGTTATCTTTTCGGTTAGTTAGCCCCAGCTGAAATAAAGTCGAGGGTTATTTGGTAGCAGTGCGCAGTACAAAAAGGGAACTGTTACCTCAAGGCGGTTACCTCAAGGCGCTTTCAATTAAATATTTGATTTGCAGAAGTAGGTTTGCTTCTCGTTCTTTGAATTGTTTCTGTGTGCTGGTGTTGATCAGCTTAAAGATTTCGCCGATCATGATGCTTTGTATGGTTTCTGCCAGGGGAAGGGAGTTGTTCAATGTCTTTCCTTTTTCGTAGGAAATCTGAAGTAGGTTTGCTTCAAAACGCTCCACATTGAGTGTTTGAATCTGTTTGTATGTAGCCTGCAATGAGGCGTCACTTTGCCCAAAGAAGTATATCGCGGAGATAGCAAACGCCTCGCTCGGGTTTTTTCTAAAGAATTGAAAGTTCGCAGATAAGTATTGGTTGAGGCGCTCGATAGCGTGAGCTTTAGGATCGACTTGTTCGTCGATAAAAGTGCGACCCTTTTGGGCCGCCCACAGGCTGGCACCAGCGAGCATGGTATGAGGTTTAATCTCTTGTTTGGCCATTGCCTATTAGACAATGAAAGGAACATGCCGGGCTTAGCGTTTTCTAGTAAGCCCAGCAATCGAGGCTTGCCCCTGAAGAACTTTTTTGATTGGTAAGAGTTATATTTGCAACCTTGTCGCCTTCGTTGGTTACGAAGATCGCGTGCAGAAGTCGCATGGTCAAGTTTGCTGAGACTCCGTTGTTTACATCAATCAATTGCATGGCCGTGGGAATGCCGTCAGTTCTTCTTGTGACGACTTTTACTTGGTAGTTATTCACAGTTTCGTCAAGGGATGAACCATACTCAATATTATTCCAGGATTTCATGGCGATGACTTTATAATCTCTTGAGCTCTCGAACGAATCTCGAACCACGACAGGTGAGAGTTCTTGAACGGTCAATTGGCATCTGAGTCGCACACTATACAAAGCGACACCTGAGGCGCCTCTTGCGCCGACACTCGGTTCATTGAGGGCATCGGCACTATAGCTGCGAACTGTTTTTAAATCTTGCATTAGATATTGAACGGCAAGACTCGCACTATCAGATGACTGTGCACCTATCGTTTTACGGTAGGCATGATAAATACGTTCATGTAGAAGTAAAGCAGCCTTATCCGCTTCAGAGAACGCCTTGTGATTCCAATACTTTTTATCGATAAGCAATGTACCGTTGATCAAATAGTCTGCAACTTGAACGTAATCGATACTGCCACCTTGGCACCATTCTTGCGGCGGTTTTTCATTCGTATGTCCATCATTGATATAGTCTAAACGAGTATTCACGTACTCGATATGATCTTCGATCTTTAAAGGATCTGCATCCAGCACTTTTTTAAGATTCGTGAAGCGTTCTGCTTCCTTTAACCGCTCTTCATAAATTTCCTTGGCCGTTTGCTCCGAGGAAACATTTTTCTGAAGATCGTATCTATATGTGTCGTGTGTTTTGATCCAACGGATCTTTTTGCCAACAGTGCAGGCCCACGCACCGCCACCATTGTTTACGCGGAATCCTGCATAAGCATTTCCAGAGAGCAATAGAATTAATGCAATTACGGCTTTCATGCGCGTCCCTTTTCAATTTTGGTCAATGGATAAAGTTGAACATTTAATTGGAAAACCTGATCAGAAGGTTTTTTTTCTAGAGTTTTTTCGAAATCATCGACAAACTCGCGAATTTTATTTTTAGCCACCTTTAAATCCGTCAAATTCATATTGAGTGTGAGTGATGTAAAATCGCGCAAGGACACCTCAATCTCGCTAAGGGCCTCCTGCGCTTTTTGCAGTTGTTGCCGATGACTTTCTTGAATAGCTCCATCCGGAATATCGATAGTTGTCTGTAGGGATGTATCTTGGACTACCAGCTTTTTGCCTTCTTGCCTGAGGAGATTAAGGCCCATCAGTCTTTCAACAGAAGATTTCGTTTGTGTCGGTGAAATCTTCAGACGATCGGCGATCCAAAATGCATCCGAACGAAAGCCCTTTACATGGGTTAATGCCATAATGGCAAAGTGCTGCCACTCTGCAATAAGTCTGAATGTTTCAAGGGACAAGATCTTGCTCTTATGAGGACCTTGCATACGCTTGAAGATCTTAGCGCGATCATCATCTGAAGTGGCTCGTTCTAAATCAATCAGATTTAAAAGGTGCTGTGTTTCTTTCGCCGTAAATTTAAGGCTCATCGCAATTTTTACGGCTACATTCGCGGTGAGCATACGTTCGCCATTCAAAACTCGCGACAGAACAGATACGCTGACATGGGTGAAGTTGGCAAAACTACGCAATGATAACGATGCGTTTTTTCGTCCTCTTTCAGAAATAAGATCATTCAGAAAGATTCTGTAGTTATCGTACTCTAGGATAGAGAGGTTCGATCGAGCCAAAGTTTGATTCTCTGCCATACTAATAATCGTCGGAAAATTTGATCGTGTTTAAAGTTAACTTCATTTCACTATTTTCACCCAGATATATGACTCCTGAAATATCGACAGTCGGATAAGGAACATCGCCCTCGGGTGGTTTGATAGGGGAGCACGCGGCAGATGCGTTAAAAGAAATTGTTGAATAGGAAGCATGGTCGTTCTGAAAGTTACTGACATTAAATGAGTTCAAAATCAGGCCACTGCATTCCCAGGTCTTTTGGGGATGAAGCTTTCTGAGTCTCTTAATTGCGGCGCGAACAACGTCTTCTTTTTCGATCACTCGCATAATATCACCGGCCGTAATGTTCGATTCGAAACTAGCGATTTGTGCGGGGGCAGATGATCCTATCATGATCAATCCTAATAATAAGCAAAGGTATTTCAAGGTGATCTCCTATCTTTACGATTCGGTAAGATGGTGACGTTTTACCACGGAAGAACAAATCATATGGCAACAAATTGTACCAAACTGGCAACAATAGGTGTCCCAATGAACTATTTATAGAGGGAAAATCCCTTGAACGGTGGGTGCCGGAAAAAATCTTCATTTGTTGCCAAATGGGAACACTCTGTTTCCAGCTATATTTACGAGAAATAGGGTTTCGTTTACAACTCATCCCAACGAAAGAAAAAAGGCTCTATCGAGCAGGAGTATAAAAATGAAAGTATCTTCTCTAGTTATGGCAATGAGTGTCCTATTTACTGGCGCAGTTTCTAATGCGGCAATGTCGCCAGCCGAGATTTCTATCATCGTGCAGACGGACAAAGTAGTTAAAGCTGCCAAAGAGCGTGTGTTAAGCTTGACTGTTCAAAACGGTAAAAATAACTGCACGGGTTTACTTATTGATAAATATAGCGAACGTTACATTGATGTTTTGGGGCAAGTTGTTGATTTTGAAGCTCACGAAGTTTGCATTACGCAACCCGAAGATCCTGAAGATGACGCCGGCGAAGCTGCAGAGTTCTATAAGATCAAAGGTCAAATTGTTAATCGCAAGGTCGTCCTTGAATCTGTTGAATTTGGCCAGGCAAATTAGTTCAGTTTAACCAAGCCTTTAGTTGATTTCAAGCCTGTTCAATAAAACAGGCTTGAAAAATAAATTACCTCTCCCCCGCAGGTGTCGCCACTTGGATGGACCTGATCACCGTGTACAGATTGTCCACGCTTGCAAATCAAAATGATTCCGGGGAGACTTTTCACATGAAACCAGAAGTTAAAAAATACCTAAACGTCTTTCAATACCTTCAAGATTTTTATCAATATAGAAAAGAACAAGTTCCGCAATTTTCCTAT
>JAGIAF010000075.1 GCA_017745015.1 Bdellovibrio sp.
GCCTTTGCTGATTCAGTGATGAAGAGGCCGTTGTTGGAGACAATAGTTGATTGCGTGAAGAGTTCGCTCAAAGCCGTTCCCGATTTTACGAACTTACGAATACGATGCGACGGAATCATTAACAGAGGATGCTCTTTAAGTTCCTTCACCGTCGTGGGCGCACCGTTTTTCTTTACATAGGCAGGGCTGGCAATGAGTTTTAAATAGTTCGGCCCAAGTCTTCGCGCGATCATGCTGGAATCTTCTTGGCTCGAAAAACGAATCGCTAAGTCATATCCTCGCTCCACGAGGTTTTCGAATTGATCACTGAAGTGAACTTCGACTTCTACTTGAGGATTTTTCTTTCTAAACTCAGTCAGAATTTTAGCGACCGGTCCTTGCGTAAGTCCCCATGCCATTGTCAGGTGAATGACTCCCCTCAACTCTCCGTGATCAGAGAACTGCTCTTCCATTTCACGAATATCGCCAAACAGACGCTGAATTTGCGGGGCAAGTTTCTTACCTTCTTCCGTAAGATTTACGGCACGAGTGCTGCGTTGAAACAGACGAATCGCCAGGGTTTCTTCCAATCTCGCCACTCGTTTGCTGACAACTGACACTGGCACGTTGAGCAACTTAGCAGCGGGAGAAAAACCACCCGCCTCAGATACCTTTAAAAACGCCTCTAAGTCCTCTAAATTCTGTATTTTCATATTTTCTATTTTAGAAAAGATGTTTTCATAAAACAAGGGATTATCATCAATACAGAAAAGACCTAAAATGACGTTGTAAGGACGGTTGTAATAATCGGAATCAATTGGGACCGCTTCCGTCCTCCCTTTTAAATGGAGAACATCATGGGAACCTCAACACAAGCTATCGCCGTTTCACTTCTAAGATTTGCTCTGGGAATTAACATCTTCCTTCATGGAGTTGTTCGCCTGGGCCCTAATTATCAAAAGTTCGTGGACTGGACCACAGGCCTTTTTAAAGACGCTCCCCTCCCTGACTTTGCGGTCTCGGCCTTCGCTCACAGCGTTCCAATTTTAGAAGTCGTCATTGGTGCGCTCTTGATCGTCGGCCTTTTCACAGTACCTGCTTTGGTTGCTGGCACATTGGTGATGATCGGTTTGATGGCTGGTATGTGCATCATTCAGAATTGGGAAATTGTCGGCATTCAAATGGTCTACATCTTGATCTATACCGCTTTGCTTTTCGTTTTAACTAATAACAATAAATTCTCTTTAGATAATTTCTTTAAAAGATAGAGGTACGTCATGAAAAAGAACAAACTTGCACTCGTCACAGGCTCTACAGCTGGTATCGGTTACGCCATTGCCGAAAAGATGGTAGCACGGGGATTTGATGTGATCATCAACGGTCGCACCGAGGAGCGCGTGAATGCAGCGATCAATAATTTGATCAAAGTCGGCGCTAGCAAATCATCCCTTCACGGAGTTGCCGCTGACCTTACAACAACTGCTGGGGTTAGTAAGGTCACGGAACTCTTTCCCGAAATCGATGTCTTAGTGAATAACTTTGGTATCTTTGAGCCCAAGGCCTTTGCCGACATCACCGATGCAGATTGGGAGAAAATGTGGAATGGAAATTTCATGTCAGGCGCTCGCTTGTCACGTTTCTATTTCCCGAAAATGATGAAGAAAAACTATGGCCGCGTGATCTTTATTTCCAGTGAATCCGCCGTGCAAATTCCCACAGAAATGATCCACTACGGAGTTTCTAAAACCGCACAAGTGGCATTAGCTCGCGGCATGGCTGAAACGGCGGTTGGCACCAACGTCACTGTAAACTCTATCCTCGTGGGCCCAACGAAATCCGAAGGTGTTGGCACCTTCCTGAAGCAACTTGCGGAAAAAGACCATACGAGTGAGGCTCAAGTAGAAAAAGACTTCTTCAAAACCGCTCGTCCTTCCTCAGTCCTGCAAAGGTTCATCAAGCCCGAAGAAGTTGGTGCTTTCGTCAGCTTCGTAGCTTCTGAAGAAGCCTCGGCAATTACAGGATCAGCTTTGAGAGTGGATGGAGGCGTTACGAGAGCCATCCTTTAGTATATATGCAGACGGACAATGTCCGCCGAAGCCCTCGGCGAAGGAGGAAGGAGGAAGGAGCATAATGCGAAGCTTCCTTAGTGACCAAGAGTGCTAAAATAGCGTAGATTGACTGGTACTGACCCACTTTTAACGCATGCTTGCTACCAAAAGTGTGTCCGTACCTAAGAAGGAAGATTTATGGCAGACAATCAATTTGATCTTATTGTTATTGGTTCCGGTCCTGGTGGATATGTGGGCGCGATCCGTGCGGCACAACTTGGACTTAAAACAGCAGTTGTTGAAAAAGACAAAACGTTCGGTGGTACTTGCTTGAACGTAGGTTGCATTCCTTCAAAAGCACTTCTTGAAAGTTCTGAGCACTACCAAGCTGTGCAACACGACTTGGCTGCCCACGGTGTGAAAGTTTCCAAATTTGAATTGGATCTTCCAACGATGCTTGCTCGTAAAGACAAAGTTGTAAAAACAAACACAGAAGGTATCGCTTTCTTGTTTAAGAAAAACAAAATCACTTCTTTCAACGGCTTCGGTAAAATCTTGAGCGCTGGTAAAGTGGAAGTGAAAGGTGAAGACGGCAACACTCAAGTGTTGACGACTAAATCTATCATGATCGCTTCGGGTTCAGTTCCAGTGGAACTTCCCTTCTTGAAATACGACGAAAAGCGTATCGTTTCTAACACGGGTGCCTTGATCATTCCGAAAGTGCCAAAAACTATGATCGTAGTTGGCGGTGGTGTGATCGGTTTGGAATTGGGTTCTGTATGGCAACGTCTTGGCGCTGAAGTGACAGTGATCGAGTACACAGCTCGTCTTGGTGGTCCTACTGACCAAGATTGTATGAACGTTTTGAAGAAAAACTTGGAAAAAGAAGGCATGAAGTTCCTTCTTTCTACAAAAGTAACTGGTTCTAAAGTCGTTGGCGACGGCGTTGAAGTGACATACGAATCTTTGACTGACGGTAAAGCGACAACAGCAAAAGCCGAAGTTGTTCTAGTAGCGACGGGCCGCAAACCATTCACTAACGGTTTGGGTTGCGAAGAAGTGGGCATCCAAAAAGATCCACAAGGTCGCATCGTCGTTGATAAACACTACCAAACTTCTGTTCCAGGCATCTACGCGATCGGTGACGTTATCGCCGGTCCAATGCTTGCGCACAAAGCGGAAGAAGAAGGCGTTGCCCTTGCAGAAATGCTTGCAGGCAAAGCCGGTCACGTGAACTACGACACTGTTCCAGGTGTGATCTATACTCACCCAGAAGTTGCGACTGTTGGTTTGACTGAAGAGCAACTCAAAGAAAAAGGTGTGGAGTTTAACGTTGGTAAATTCCCGTTCATGGCGAACGGTCGCGCTCGCGCGAAAGGCTTCACGGAAGGTTTCGTGAAAATCATCGCGGATAAGAAAACAGACAAAATCTTGGGTGCTCACATGGTAGGCCCAGGCGTTTCTGAGTTGATCCACGAAGTGATCGTATGCATGGAATTCGGTGGCAGCAGTGAAGATCTAGCAAGATCATTCCACGCCCATCCGACTTTGAGCGAAGTTGTGCGTGAAGCAGCCTTGGCTGTTGAAAAACGCGCCCGCCAAATGTAACTGAATTAAACTCCAAGCCCTCGGTTACCCGGGGGCTTTTTTATTTTAAGGACCCTGCTTTATTAAATCCTCCAAACGCTTTCACAAGGTGAATATCGAGATCAGCAATATCTGCAATTTGCAGTGTAGCTTCTGTCCACCTGTGGAGCGCGAGAAAAAGATGATGAGTCTTGAGGTCTTTGAATCGGTTATCGCGCAAGTGGCTCCCCTCACTGATCAGGTGACTTTGCATTTGATGGGCGATCCTTTAGTGCATCCGAAGCTTGCCGAGTTTTTGGATATCTGCACCAACCATAAAGTTCCGGTGTTCTTAGTGACCAACGGTGTCCTGATGAACCAAGCCAAAGAAGATCTTCTGCTGCGCCCGATTTTACGTCAGGTGAATTTCTCTTTGCACAGCTTTCATGACAACTATGGCGATAAAGATCCGACCATCTATTTAAGTAAGATCTTTAAATACACTCGCCGGGCAATGGAAGAGCGACCTGATTTATATATCAACTATCGCCTGTGGAATTTGGATGCGCCTCTGGGCACGGGCCAACACAATCGCTCGATGCTTGATCGCGTGTGCTCGGAGTTTAATTTTACCTTCAATCAAGAAATCGACGTCCGCCGCAACAAGAGTGTGCGCATTCAAAATCGCCTGCATTTGCACTTCGATACGGAGTTCACATGGCCTTCGGTCGATCTACCAATTCTCGGCACTCGCGGCACTTGCTATGGCCTCTCTAGCCACTTTGGCGTGCTTGCCGATGGCACCGTCGTGCCATGCTGCTTGGATAAAGAGGGCAAGATTCCTCTAGGTAACGTCAAAGATGAGTCCATTGTTTCTATCTTAGGATCCGATCGCTCTGTAAAAATCCTCAAAGGATTTAAGGACGGTAAACTTATTGAAAACCTTTGCCAGCGCTGCCAATACATCACGAGATTCAATTAAACCGTCGACGAACTATCGTTCTAATTATTAGATAATTGTCATATAAAACATCTATTTTACACACCCAAACATTCCAACTAAAAATGGCTCCATTAACGGAGACGACAATGGACACTCTTGCTAAAAGATTGAAAGCCTTTCGCCAAGAAAAGCACCTCTCAGCCCAAGAACTCGCAGAGACTTGCGGTATTCCGGTAACGACTTACCGTGAGTGGGAAAATGGCCGCCAAATTCAAGGTGAACCCTATGAAAAGCTGGCCGAAGCATTGGGCGTTTCTTTGTTTGAATTGATGACTGGCAGAAAGCCGAAGTACTCAGATGTGTTTTTCAAACTCGACGAATTGGAAAAACAGATCGCCGATCTGCGCGGGCATCTGTCTGCAATGGCATAAGTTTCAAATACACACTCTCGATAGAAATAAGAAAGCCCGCGGGATTTTCCCGTGGGCTTTTTTTATTTAACGCGAGCGCGCTACCAAAAGTGTGTCCGTACCTTAGCGAGCGACGTCGGCCATTGTGTCTGTTGCGTAAACTTTGCTGCCTTTGATTTTTTCTAGAGCGGAATCAAGAAGATCACGATCCATTTTTGCTGCTTTCATATTGCAGATACCGTGAACTAGGTCTGCGTAGGCTTTGCAAGTTTTTGGATAGCAGTTCAACTCGTCACCCATGATCAAAACAAAGCGGTCTTGGCTGATAGACGCCAAAGACTTGAATGTGCCGTCTTTTCGCATAAAACGCGAAGCCATGCTGTTCACTTGCGTCGTCGTCAATTGAGAGCAATATAGCTTCTTGCCTTCAGATTTGCGTTCTTTATTCAAAACGATCAACTGTTGGTTTACTGTATCTACAAGGGTATCGATGAATTGCTCCGTGCTCATGCTGGCGAAAGCTGGTGTTGCTAGCGACATCGTAACTAGTAGGCCCATCAACTTTTTCATCGAAATTCTCCTCAGGAAAAGGTGCAGTTTGGTGCACAAAGTTTCAACTTTTCTATAGGAGAACGGAACAAAGCTCAAGTCACATTGAAAAAACTTTCCCTGTGTCAAAACTATCGACACAAGCTTTGCAATACATTCCATCCAGGTCGAACTGCTGGCTCTTGAGGAGCATCATCTGCAAGCGGCTCAAACTCGTTGATCATGTTGTTTTCATAGCGCAAGCAATCGCGTTTTTTGAAGCCACTTTGAGGAGGTACTGACTCCAGAACCGACACCATGAGATCCATGTAAGCTTCATCATGGGCACTCTGAGGATAAGTGTTATCTCGCAGCGCTTTGATTTCATCGAGGGTCCGATTCATAGCGCGATACTTATCTTTTGTAGATTTAGCGTTCAAAATGTCTTTATCCATCGACCGCGTGAGCGCATCCACTTGCGAACGAAGGTTCGCTCCGTTGCTGTTCAAGGTGCCGTACCCGTTAGGTGGAATTGCGCCTTCTGCTAATGAGAACAGAAAGAAGAAACCTAGCAAACAACATAGGTTTTTCATTGGCGACCTCCTTGCAGCCCCATGATAGTTCCGCCGAGAAGTTTTTCAATAGAGAGGGTCGTGGTTTCGACAAAGATCAATGCCGAAGCAAGACTTTTAACATTTTAAAAAGTGTAACTGATCGCCATCACGGTGTTAGCCGCACCGAGGAAATAGAATACCGATTTGACATCAGAATTTTCTTCTTGAGCGGCACTATAGAAGTTCGCCACTGCAATCAAAGCGTGAGTGGCGACCCGAATCCAACGGCGATTTTCGCGCCACTGTCTTTCTTTTTCCAAATAACGTTTTAAGATCGCATTCTTTTCCTGAATGGAAATGTTGGCATGTTCAAGAGCATAGTAGAAAGAATCATACTCATTTCCCGTCCAATAGTAGCTCGCACCTAAACCAATCGCCGCGATACCCACAGTGGATGTAATAGCATAGACACTGCGACTGAAGGGATCTTCCGCTAAGTTATATCCCACCACACCACCAACGGCGGCAAGACCTCCCGAGATCATATAGCTCAAACCTAGACGCTCATCTTCACGCTGTTGTTCAAGAACGAAACCACGAAACTCTGACCAATTGGGCAGACCTTTGTATTCAAGATCTTCGCGATCTTTATCCTTCGCAAAAGCAAAAGAGCCAGCCAGAGTTGAAATAAAAAGAAGCAGCAGAAGTATTCTGATCACAGCGTCACCCCGAAGGAGATGTAGACGCCTTTGTTTTCAGGCTCACTCCAGTAAGACAAACCGCTGGTCAGGTTCTTATAAGCAAGTAGGAACCCCGCCGAGTGATCATAATCAGAAGCACTCACCACAAATTGCAAGATACCAAGCTTGTATGAAATCGCGGCACGGAAAGCATCGCGCCAGTATTCCGTTTCTCTTGAAACATCCAACTGGACGCCAACTTCCAAAAGTCCCAAGGGCACGACAGGCTTAATGGAAGTTCCCAAAAGACCTTGAGGCATCATTGGATATTGATCGGACTTCACACTGCTCATGCCCCACCCTGAAAGCATCGCCGACACTTGCGGCTGCCAGACAAGATCTTCCCAGGCATAGACAAAGCCGGGTTCCACATACAGAAGTTCTTGAATTTTAGGAGCGAATAACTTTTGCGAGTCCCCGGCAAAGGCTTCCGATGCCATAAAGTAATCCCCGACGAAGCGCACGTGAGTATAACGAAGTTGCAAACCCGCATAGAAATTTTTTGAAACGTAGCTAGACAATTGCAGCTTCGCGCTTTGCTCTTCAGCAGCAACAAAATCAATGGCTGGTAAAGAAGGATTTTCAAAGCGCGTATAGAAAACCATACGATATGGTTCAAGAGAAACACCCCAGGTGTGTGCCAGATATGAAGCCTCTAAAGAAGCTTCGGCTTGAGAAACATCACGACGAGAGAAAATCTTTGCCACAGTGGCTTGATCAGCGGTTCCGTTCACCATAGCGTCGGCATCACGGATGTAATCCATATTGGTTCCAAGAAAAAGGTCGCCATCAAAACGTTGCTCGCCGATTTTTGCAACGAAAGCCGGGTTGCACGGAAGTCCCCGCTCGACACTATCCATGGAATAACAGGCACTGCCAAAGGAGCGATACAGAAATCGCGTGCTTCCATCACGTAAAAATGAAGGTAATGCCCCCGCAAAAGATGTTGAGCATAAAATCAATACTAACAAACTGACAAAGGATCTTAATAGCATCGATCCTCCTCCGGAATTTTCGTCTGGAGCGCCAACTCTTGAACCTCGCCGATCTGCTCACGGTACGCTGCGAACTCCGCTTGGCGATGAGGAAATGATAATTCTAAATCAAACGCTAAACTTTTAAGACCATCGAGAATCTTTAAGCTCCAGGTCCAATAAGGTTTAATATCTTTAGTGCAAAGTTTTTTTCCACGAGATTGTGTAACGTAGTTCCAACTCTCGACGCCTTCAAGAATGGCCGACTTCAAAATAATCACTCGCAATGTCGCCGCGTAAAGACGCACGCCAGGCTCTGTGTTATTCGCAAGAACAGTCAGCGCATTTTGCAAATCCGCTCGGGCCGCTACGTTTGCTGTGGGAATCAGATTCCACTGCTGTGCGAACTGCTGAAGACTGCGAACCATCTTTTGAGTTTGTTGATCCAGCATCACGCCCGAGAAATCAAAGTGCGTATCGGGACGTGCCTTCACCATCACGAAACCATAAATATTTTCGATTTTCACACCAGCGCGAGCGGCATAACTGGAGGCCAACGCCAAGCGAACTTGGTAGTGCGGATTCTTTTGCAAGAGTGCTTCGAAGTATGAAATTGCTTCGTCGTATTTGCCTTGATCGTTCAGCCTGAAACCCTTGCGCAAAGCCTCTTCCCGCGTCTCGACACTCGCTTGTGGAGCGCAAGAAACGACGCCAAGAGTTAGTACAAAAAAGAGAAGAATAATTGTTCGCATAGATAGCGCGCCATATTATGAGTCTTGTGCACAAAGATCGATAGGTCGCAGAGCGGAAAGTACTTATTTCATTGATCCTTACAGGGCAGCAATATAATCCATAGTGCATGTAATGCTACGAGGGAGTTTGGCATGTTGCGAATGGGTTTACTGCTTCTGAGTTTCTTCTTTGTTACGACTTCGCAGGCCGCGGTTTGGACTGAGGTCAACCAGTGGTCACCGGCTTGGGAAGATCGCTTTGCTGAATGGGTCAAAAGAGAATGGCAAATTGATTTCTTTGCCCGCAAAACTTTGCCCAATGGACAAAGCAATCCGTACTATGGTCTTCGCACAGACTGCGCTGATACTGTGTACTCTATGCGTATCGTCTTTGCTTATGAAAATAAATTGCCCTTCGTGATGCAAGATCCGACAGCTTCGGGTCGCACTCTTTCCAATAAAATGAATCGCTTTGATAAATACAGCGAAGATCGTCGTATCAAGAATTTCTTGCTGTACATGTACGATATGGTCAGCACGAAGTCTGTTCCCAACGACACTTACCCTGTCGCGATTTCTCGCGATATCGTACGTTCGGGCGCTATGATTTTGACGACAACTTTGAATCACCATTCTTGGTCGATCAAAGAGATGTTGCCAATCGGTGTGCCTCATTTGGTTTACAACTCGACAATCGGCGCGACGACGGGCTCTACTTTGCAACAACGTCAGTCCTGGCCAAATCCTGAATGGGTTTTTGAAGGTAACAATACGCCTGCAGGCAATGCAGGCATCCGTTACTGGAGACCTGTTGAGTACATCAACCAACCCGTTTGGAAAGTTCCAGGATACTCTGAAGAGCAATATCGTGTTCCTTTGAACAAATGGAACCGCTATACGCAAAACCGTTTGGCATTGAAACGCGAAACAGATGAGCAAATGATGACTCGCTTGATGCACGTGACTTGCGAAGGCCTGGTTGGCCGTGTGTCTGCGGTGAATGATGGTTTGAATTACTTGAAGACAGCTCCGAAGGGTTGCATGTCTTACGAAGTGTATGACACTTATTCAACTCCGAGCCGTGACCAACGCGTGTTTGACGACTACGTGAGCCTGCGCCGTTCTTATCGCGATATCTTATCCATCAATGGTGGCAACGAATTGAGCTCAACGATGAAGGCACAGCTTCAAAAAATCTTCCCGTTCATCAATGAATCTATGGCCTCCGAAACACGCAAAATGTCAGCGACTGATTTGAGTGAAGCGGCTGTGTGCACGACTCAATATCTTCCAGGTCAGTACATTGATTTGGCTGAGTTCAAACGTCGTCTTTTCTCGGGCCTCATCTCTAACAATCCGTTAGATGACGCCACTTACCGCTGGGGCCAACTTCGTGGACCTTCGCAGCGTGCAAAAATGTGTAAATCATGGGACGTTTGGGTTCCGAATTTGAACCAAAACTAAAAAGGAATTATGGGACCGATTAAATTCAAAACTTGGCTGACTTGGGCGCTGGTACTGTTCGTTCTGGGATTGCTTGCGGATTACTATTTCTTGCATATGCTTTTCCACGAAAAACAAGCGGTGTTAAACGGGACAGCTGGGATGACAGAGGTCCCTTCTCCGACTCCACTTTCTGAAACTGCTGATCCAAACTCCACGGACAATTCTGGAACAGAGCCAGACGTTGATACTCCGAACCGCGATAACTTCAATGAGTCTTTACAGAAATGCGCACCTGAAATCGCGGCTCAAGCCGTGGCGACACCGGAAGCATTGATGGAGTACTTAAAGAAATCCGTGGGCGTAAAGCAAGAGCAAATCAATATTGAGAACTACCATCTGGCTTTAGCCGATGGCTCTCAACGTCGCGTCCAGCTTATCTCTGCTGACAATACGAATTCTGCCAATAAGAAAGAATTGAGATTCTTTAAACTCGATGCCCAAGGCTATCCAGAGCGTTTGGCATTGAAAGGTACGGAGACTGTGGAGTCTTTGCTGGCGATGGGCAAGGTCCAGCGTACAGAACGTAAATCAGAGTTAACTCTGAAGGACGGATCTCAAGTTACGTTGGAAACCCATGATAACAAGGTCTATGAATTCCAGTTCAATAATCACGGCAAGATTCTATCCTGCCGTCTTAAAGAATGTCAGTGCCCTTAATCTCTTAGTCTAGCTGTTGTTAAAAAACCTGCGTAGACCTTTCAATCGACAAGACCTCTGTTAAGATAGATTTATCAGAGGTCGTAATGATGCAAGAAGGCTCTTTCCTACACGACAGAAAACTGTGGATCTACTATAGTCTGTTTTTTTCCGGGACCTTCGTTCTTATTTATCAAATCTATAACCTAAAAATTGTCGGCGATTCAGTGAATTTTCTGTGCCTGCTATTCTTCTTCAACGGCCTTCACGTCCGTCGTGTGATGAATATCTTTGAGAATTCATTATTGATGACGATGGGATATATTCTGCCGCTATTGATCCGCAACTCTATCAAGCTCTCTTACGCCGAAGCGCCCTCCGTTGCTGATTTTGCAAAGTTAGGTCTGGTGTCAGCTCTCACAACTATGGCCCTTGGGGCCCTCTTCACGACTATTGGCTTCTTGGCAAAACACTTCGGGAAGAAGTTCCTACGCTTTCGTAAAAGCCGCATCACTACTAGCGCTACAACCGATAAATAGTGCTAGATCCGGCGTACATCCGCGATTAATCGAACAAAGCTTTGAGTTGATCAAAAAATCCAGGTTCGTTGAGCAGCTTACCCGTCGTCTTTTTGATTTCAGGTGGAGCTCCCGACGGGCGCTGAGGACGTCTGTCTTTTTTGATTTTCGGAGTGGGATCCGTACAAGGCTCCCACTTTTCGGAGATCACATGCCCGGCTAAAATTTCTTTGGACGCCGAGGTCATGCGCTCTTTACCTTCAGAAACCACCGAGAAACGATATTGAATCTGATGCTGGTACTTCAACCACACTTCCGCGTTGAAGCGGATGGACTTTTTCGTCTCAATCTTCTGCATAACAAATCTTTGCACGAAGCCATAGTGATCGCTCACTTCAAAGTAAACAGAATCGCCTGGCTCAAGAGTTAGGCCCAAAAGTTCCACATTGGTGACGACTTTGTCACCAATGGGTTTCGTTGAATCTAAGAACAAAGGATTGATGGTGCTCAAGCCCACATTTCCGTTGCTAGATTTGCCAGTGCCATACCCGCAGGATTTTTCGGAGAGTACTCGTGCATCGGCAAATGTCTGTGATGAGCTTCTTCAACTACGATGGATTCAGGGATGTAGTTGTTGAATACTGGAATCGTGTACTTCGTTTTCAAATCATTGATAACTTGCTCGATGATACGTCGATTGCGGTATTTGGAAATAATAATTCCGCGCACTTCTACTTTGTGCCCCAAGCCCACGTGGATGTGCTTCAAAGTCTCAAGGATCAAATCGATACCTTTCAAAGAGAAGTACTCAGGGCAAATTGGAATCACGATGTCTTTAGAAGCGATCAACGCATTGACAGTCAAAAGACCCAAGGATGGCGAGCAATCGATAATAACGATATCGTATTGTTCTTTGACCTCAGCGAGGCCACGTTTCAAGATACTTTCGCGACCGAATTTAGAAGCTAGAATGATTTCGATACCGCTCAACATGATTTCAGAAGGAATCACATCGAAGCCAAAAGTTTCAGATTGAACAACAGCCTGGGACGCCTCAATTTCCGACGTCAATACATCGTAAATCGTGTCTTCAAAATCCATGTCGCCGAAAATTGCACGCGTCGCTGAAGACTGGGGATCCAAATCGATAAGAAGAACCTTCTTGCCTTCTTTTGCCCACTGAGCTGCTACATTGATCGCCGTTGTTGTTTTAGCAACGCCGCCCTTTTGATTGATAAATGAAACTACATTTCCCATGATGCTAACCTCAAGATGAATAAATATTTACAACTTAAGGTTAGCTCAAAACTTCCGTGATCTGCTAGCCCGCATGCGTCGCAAAATCAATCGCCAGTTGAACCTTTGAGTTGGGCGTCCTGGAAACGATTTTGCTCAGCCATGACCATGTCTGAGATTTCCCTCTTGAGCGCATTGAAGTCGGTAGCCGCGGGATTTCTTGGGCGAGGAAGATCCACGATGAGGTCTTTCTTCACAGTGCCTGGT
>JAGIAF010000076.1 GCA_017745015.1 Bdellovibrio sp.
GATTCCCCAAGTTAAAGCCGAGTATTCGAGCAAAATTAAACAAGTGATGTCAGATTGGAACAACGGCTTTGGTAAAGATTGTTCTGAAGAAGGCATAGCTGCTTGCATCCGAGTGTGCTTTTTAAAAGCCGGCAGTGATTGCTTCACCGTATGCACAGGTAATTAAAAAATTTATTTAAGGAGATATTTAAATGAAAAAAATCTTTTTGTTTTTGAGTGTGTTTATGACGGCTATGGTTTCGAAAGCAAATAGCTTTGACCAATTTGTCGGTGAATATTCAATTGTCGGTGCTCCGCTTGCTCAAAAAAGCGGTTCAGCAAGAGGATGTATCCGTTTTGGGTTTGATAAAATGATTGGACTATCCGTCATCGCTGACACCGAAGGATATAAACAATCGCATATGCTACATTTTAATGTTTCTACTGGCTGGTTTGGGCATCCGATTATGGATTTTAATGATTTGACTAGCAATTCAGGATCTTATGCGAAAACGACCGGTGGTACAGATTTCGCCCAGAATGAATGGACCTCTGTGTCCGGGGACAACTCTACACCGCTATTTGTCTCGATTCAAAAAGATGGAAATCAATATATTTTGAAAATGACAGAGAGCTATATTGAAAAAGGCAATAACGTTGGAAGCTGCTACTATCAAGCTACTCTAATCAAAAAATAGTTAGGCTTGAAGCCAGCTTTGGCTCCGTGTATCTTTATTCAAAGACATGGAGCCTTTATGATTGATCTAAGTTCCATTGATAAGACTCGCGCAGCACTTTTGGTGATGCACTATCAAGCTGATGTGTTTTCCGCTCTTGCAGGTGTTCTGCCAAATGATATGAAAGATCGCGCCAATATGTTTATATCTGACTGGCGCAAGACCGGGCGTCCGGTGATCTTTGCAAATATGGCCATGGGCGCAAACTATGAAGCCGTAAATCCACACAACTTGCTGACCGTAAACGTCAGCAACGCCGGACTCTTTCGCGAAGCTGCTCCAAGAACTGTTCTTGAATCGCAAGCGAGTGATAAACATTACTTCAGTGCGCGAGGGAATGTCTTTCATGGCAATGATTTAGATAAAGATCTGCGTGCGCAAGGGATCGATACCTTGGTGATGGCCGGCATCGCCAGCAGTGGTGTTTTGTTTTCCACAGTGGCATGGGCGAGTGATGCGGACTATCGCATGTATCTGGTGCGAGATTGCTGTTTTGATCCCGATACAGCGGCCCATGACGCTCTTTTCAGAACCAGCTTTGCTGCTCGCGCACTCATTGTGTAATTATGAGCGCTGGAGCGACTAAAGGTCGCTCATAATGTATTTCAAGCCCGTCGGTACGTCCTCGACAAACATAAATCGCGGGTCGTGCACGATCCATAAGGAAGGCGCATTCTCAAAGTCATGGCCCGCTTCGACGTTACCGTTGGTCTTATTGTTAGTAGCGAATTTACCTGGAGGGGAGTTGAACAGTCCCACAAGTTCTTTCGCAACAGCGCCCCCGTGCAAGCGGATTTGTGAATCGCTGAAGTAGGGTTGATTCTTAAATACGAATTGATTCGCAAAGAGGAACGATTCAACCACGTGAGTTTTTGGCACAAACTTCAACTTCGAATCAGCCCACATATTGGTACTGATATGAATGAATCTATCAGCCATACTAATTCTGAGCTGCACAGTGGGTTGTATAGGAACTTCCCAGCGATCGTAACTGTTGGCACTGTTCGATGGATAAAAATCAGTGGCGCGGACTGTATCCGGTATTTTGATGCGACAAGGTTTTGTGTCATAGGTGCCACTATTATCCGTCGTTGGCGCTAAGGTGGCGTCGCTATGCAAGTCGTGACAAAGCGAACGGGTATTCGTGTAGCGATAGGTTTTGCCGTCTTGACTATAAAGCGTGGATCCTTGACCGAATTCATCAATCTTCATCATCGTCAGTTTTCGAGATGAGCTATAATAGAAGGTGCAATAAATGTTGTTCACCTTGAAGCGATCACCGCCCGGACTTTGATAAATTTGTCCAGGTATCATCTCGACGGAGTTTGCCAAGTTAAAATTCAATGTGTTATTGATGCGCTCAGCACCTGCGCCTCGATATCCCATGGAGGCATTGCCGGCCACAGCCGCTCTGCAGATGTCGATAAACTCAGTCATGGCACCGGTCAGGGTGTAACTATTAGGGCGACCGAGCTTTTGATCCACGGGAATGCTAGCGCCTTCGCTGACAAGACCTGTGGCGCTTTCAATTTCGTTTAAGAAGTCCGCCGTAGTTGCGGCGGCATATCCTTGGTTCAGTTTCGGCCATAGAGGGCGAAGGTGAAGCTTTTCTTTTTCTAGGATAGGATCCCGCTGATAGAATTTGGCGACAGCAGCATCATCGCGGATCAAGGCAAAAAATTGATCACGGTTAATCCAGTTTCCTGACGGATGGAAGAGGGCACGATAGATAGGTGTTTCTTCTTGCGCAGTTGCGTAGCGTAAATAGCTTTCTACGCTTTCGCCAGGTTGACGATCCCGTTTGTATTCTAAACGTTGGCTTCCGTCGGGAAGTCCCGCCTGACAGTTTTGGATCGATTCCCACGGCTTCATGTAACATTCGCTGGAATTTGCACCGCTTGTCGTTGTTTGAATATCCCAAAGCTCTCCCGAAGTGGGGTTGAAACCGTATTTCAAATTGTATTCATTGAACAGAGCATTTTGTGCGTACTTCGCATCAAAGTTGATGAAGTTGTTGTGCTGGAACGGGCTACCAATGACGATATTCTTACCGGCAAAGAGCATCAAGCGATCATAGTCACGCATTTCCAAGGCAAGGCTTCTGGCCGTTGCTTGAGACTGTGATACAAAAGTCATTTTATTGTTGCTGGCCTGTGACCCGTCAAACAATGGCGATGGGTTTTTATAGCGTAAATCACCGATGATATAGATATTGCCGGATGCCGTAATAGTTCCTTGTCCTGAAATAATTCCGGACAGAATCAAATCACCCTCTATATAGATATTTCCCGAATACGTGATCGGACTAGAAGCTGTTCCTTTAAAGTAAGCATGACCTGGAACGATGTTCGTGAAAGATTTTGGGGCATTGAGGAAGCTTGATTGCGCATAGACTGCCGTGGGTTTCAACAAACCTGTGACTCCGGCTGAGATGGTTCCATGCGCTTTGCTTCGTGCATATTCAGGATTTACCTTGGGCAAAGAAAGATTTTGGCGCATTAAATTATAGGGAATATCAGAACTGCTCGGTGTCGAGGTGATCTCCCGCGCGATGATATCGTAGTTTGAAGCGTCGTTGGTTGTTCCCAGGCGACCTTTGAAGAACTCAGGCAAGCCACCAGGAAGATTGAAGACATTCAACGCGTGAGGACTGTTCATATCATATGTTGAACCAGTCGTTCCTGTTGCGGGTTTCGGGTAGGCCGCCGTTGGGAAGAGCGCTTGATTATTCGCCCAACCGGACTGTTTGAAGTTTACACTATAAGTTGCAAGCCCCTCTTTGTACCAAAGGCGTGTGCCTCCCCAAGAGGGATTCGGCTGCGGGCCCTCTGGCTGAACAACATTATAATTGGTAGGGGGCACGACAGAACTTGTCGCAAATAAAAGCTTCCCATGGACGCGAGTAGAAAGTGGTTGATGGATCTCAGAGCTGGCATAAGCCGCGACATTTCCATAGATCGTGACATGACAGAAAAGACATTTAACGTGGTCACTCGTGACGGCATTGGAAAGACCGTTACCTTTAACTTGTGGGAAAAGGATTTCGATATCCGTGTTTTCTTCTTTGTTCGCGATCTTCGTGCTCACGCGGAAGATCACCGTGCCCACTTTGGAATCACTGGCTTGCGGAATCAAAAGAACAGTGTAGTCGATTCCTTCTTGAGTTGAATACTTGCGCATGACTTTGGGATCGACGAAGGGTGCAATCTTTTTTAAGTATGCAGATGTTACTGTGGTTTTTCCCCACAATTTAAAGTTATCGCAGGACGAGGGCTTCACTGGAGTCCCCAAACTGTCTTTAGCTGAGCAGAGAAGGGCTTCGACCATACCAGTAGAGTTGATGCCATAAGTGGCGCCAATCTGGTCGAGCTCACTCATTGCCAATTGCACGCCATTCATAGCATTGCGATACGCGAAGGTATCACGATTGTAGGCAAGCATTTGTTCTCGGAAGGCCGAGGACTGAGTGACTGAAGTGAAGGTGATTGCGCCGATGATGGCAATTAATGCGTATAAAAAATATGCCATATTTACCTCGGAAGCACCACGGTGAAGTTAAGACTGATGAGGGAGGCTCCAGAAGAAACACATTCTGCAGTTGCCATATCAAAATCAGAGAGCGTCATTTTGCCAGAAAGTTCAGTGTAAGTTCTGGTATTGCCGTTCTCATGCATTTTAAAGAAATGAAGCTTTTTAACTGTGATACCACGACTCGAAATCGCATCGTTGATATCAGGCAAGATGGCAGCTTCGTATTGAGCTGACGTTGTCGCTGTCGGGTCTTTGGCTTGAACGTTGGTAATCAGCATGTTGATCCCTCCTCGCATCTGAATGTCCTGATTCAAGGACAAGGTCATTTGCGAAGCTCGGTCTTGGCCATCAATAAATTGGATGATACGGCCCGATGACTGCATGCCACTCATGTAAGTCACCGACGATGCCGCGATCGCCAATATTAAACAGCCTGAAAAGACCAGCAGGTGAACAACCATTCGTGTGACTCCTTAAAACACCATGGTAACGTCGACGGGTTTGCGTTCGATCCCGTCGGTTGCACTTTTCTTGAGATTGAAAGTGAAGTTAATCGTAGAGCCATTGCTAAATGAAAAGCTTTGCCAGTTTACTGAACTCGTAAATTCAGCACGGGCATCATCTAAGTTTGAAAGCACGGGGCGAGCAGAAGATGTCGCTCCTCCAGCCGCATAGAGATCATAGTGAACAAATTTATAGTTTTTATCGCCCGCAGAAACCTCTTGAGCTGTCGGCGTGCGAAGTTCAAGGATATCGATGCCTTTAAGGGACGCTTGCTCTGTCACAATGGCCACCGGAAGTCGCGCCGTCAAAGTGTCATTGATTTTATAAGTTCCCGCAGTGCTGAAGTTCAAGGCGTTGGCCGAAATGCCGGTCAACGTGACAATAAAACTGCCGTTAAGAGTGCACAGCATATAATGACGGCCTAATTGCAAAGTACCAGTAGGAATTCCCGAAACCGGCAGGGTGAAGGTTGATTGATTTCGGTTCAATGAAACGGCAGTGCCAGAAGGAATATTAAAGCTGACACGATTCGAAAGCTCTTTAGCTTTCACGAACATCAAACGTTGAATTCCGGTATAGAGTGTTTTGCCACTGTTGTTGGTTCTGTTGTCGTAGCCACCGATCACCATGGGTCCAAAGGTCTCCATACTCGCGCTGGTGCCAGTGGCGGTTTCAAGCAAAGACTCGTAGATGTCATTATTAGTAAACAGAGGCGAGATGTAGCCGGATTTATAGCGCATCATTTTGAGGTCTAACTTGAACTCGTTGATGTCGCTGATTTGATTCGTGTAGGACTCTAGACTTACAGCGTGGGATCTAGCAATGCCAACCCCAGCCAGCCCAGCTGCGCCAGCGATAGTTGTTAATGCAATAGACATAACTGTTTCCGCAAGAGTCATAAGTGACTTATCGGGAACACGAAGGCTCCTCTTAAGAGGTAAAAATGGCTGATTGTTTCGTGAATCGAATGAGATAGATCAGATGTCAGAGATATTGCCTAAGAAGTTTGCAAAGTACTGAGTCGCAAAATGAGACTGCGATGAAAATCTCGAATTACTGACGGGAGCCAATATATAAGGACAACGCTGAGTGCATTGGGCATACTCATGCTTCGGTCAGTAAAATTATCGCCGAGATGTTGATTGTTCAAGTAGCCATGTGGGATTTCTATTGATTGCTGAAGTTGGTTTTGCTGGTGGATAACTGGCAATATTTGTCTAAATTAGCGAAATTATTAAGACATACTTTTTTTATAAGGTTTCTCAAAAAAAATCTTTTCACCTGCTTGACAGTTTTTTTAGGCCTCCCAGATTATTTTTTGGAATGGGATTGGTAATACCTATTCTAAATAAACTATAACCATAGGAGGCATAAAATGAGAATGTTAAGTCCAATTTCAACTGACTGGTCATGGTCGCGTCGCCATTTATCGTCCGACCGAATGGTGGATGGGTTTAACGACTTTGATCAAGTTGTCGAAAGCTTCTTGCGACCGACTTATGCGCGCACGGTTGAGTTTCAGCCAGCCTGCGATATCAATGAAGACAACGAGCATTATCTGGTGAGCTTTGATATGCCGGGCTTAAAAAAAGAAGATATTAAGATCGAAGTTAAAGATAACAATTTGATAATTTCTGGAGAGCGTCAACGGGACGCAACGAACGATCAGGACGGTACTATGCTTTACCGAGAGCGCGCCTTTGGAAAATTTGAGCGAACGTTTGTAATTCCTAAATCTATTGATGCTGAAAGAATTGAAGCTCATTATGAAAACGGAGTATTGAGTGTAGCTCTTCCTAAGTCTGAGTCCGCCAAAGGAAGAACGATCCAGATCCAAACCACTCAAGAGGGGATCTTTCGTAGACTCTTAACATCAAAAAAAGAAGCAAGCCAAAGTCTTAGCTAGAGTAAATTTAGAAATTTAAAAATAACAGCATTGAATAGTTTATGGAATCTCAAGCAGGAGGTTGTTGTGGATTTGTTCAATCAAAAATTTATGTATGAGTTTCATGCAAGAGAACTCTTGCAGCAAGATGCCCTGAAACAATATGCCGACCATGCCGTTAAGGACATTAAGTCGCATTACGGATGGGACACCGACGTTCAGATCAACATCGAACCAGAAGCCAAAGACAAAAAGCTGTTCTCAGTTTCAATGAGTGTCTTTGGATTGGCGGAGCCGACTTCGGGGAGGAACCATAGTTTTAAGAGAACAGTCTTAATGAAGATAAATGAGTTAGTTATTGTTCCGGTCGCAATTTTGGCAGTGCTCGTATTATAGGTCAGTCTGGTTTTCGCCCGCGAAGGTCTTTTGTGGGCGAAAACTTTTATCTCTTCATCCTCACAAACACCGGCCCCTGTCTTTCAGTAATCGAACAAGTCACCGTGCCATTGCCATTCTTAATACAAGGCAACGCCTCCGACTGATGGTCAATCACGCATGATGTGCTCTTAGAAGCCTTAGCACCCGTAAAATCAATGCTCTTGTCGCAATCATTAATCGCAGTGAAGGACACCGTCGTATTTCTGATGTTATTCCAAACTACATACATTGTTTCTTGCTGCGGGCTTGTGAACTTCATCGCTTGTAAGCCCGACTTGCTGCCGCTTACCACGCCTTGGTATTTACGAACTCTGGCGCTGTGAAGGAGCAGCTGAACGGCATTCTTTGCAGGTTTTGCTTCCATGCGAGGTCCCGTTAAACCGAAATAGAACTCCTGCGGTTTGGGTTTGGACGGATCAAAAGGTGCATCTTGCAACTGATAAATCAACGTTATCAGTTCACCAGATGCCCATGATGTGAGGATTTGGCGAGTGATGGTTGTCGCGTGATAGCTCTCGGCCGTTTCTGATTTGGGATCGACTGCATCGTACCAATATGAAGAGGCGCCGACCTCTGTGGTTGCAAGGCCGGAGTTGATACCGAAGCTTGCGATCATGTCTTTGATGGCGGCGCGCTTGTCAGCGATTTGTTCGGGGTCGTTGCGGGTGTAAGGATGGATCGTGAAGGCCGCGACGTTGCGTGGAACTTTCTCGGCAAGGGTGCGATAGATGTATGAGAAATTAGCACCTGCCAAACCACCTGCGATCACACGGCGCTCGGGATCGATGGCGTGAACAGTGTCAGCCGTTGCTGCCAAGAGTTTGGCGTATTGAGGCGCGGTGAAGCCCCACAAGTCTTGTTCGTTCCACACCTCATAGACGACGTTTTGTCCTTTAAGGGCTGTTGTTACCGCGGCTACGTATTTTTGGAATGCAGCCAGATCGATGGGATAGTCGCCAACTGGTGGATAGTTTTTATTGCTATAGTCGAAAATTAAAACGGGAGTTAAACCGTGGGCGTGCATGCCTGCGACCGATGAGACAATCCCTTTGGTTGTGTAGGTGCCTTTTACGGATTCGACGCCGTTCCATGTGATGTCAGTGCGGGCATATTTAAAGCCAATCTCTTCGGCCATCTTATAAGAGGCTTCAACGCGAGAGTGGTAGGACACTCCCGTTGTCAAAGTTGGGTCTGAGTTTGCTTTGCCTAATGCGGGATAAACGATTGTATTTGGTTTTAAATCAAGGTGAGTGCTGGCTCCCACCCCCAGAGAAAGACCTCTTACATAGAAAGTTCCCGAAGGCAAAACGCTGAGCTTGCTGTTCTTTTTACCTTGGGGACCGCGATCCAGAATAATCTTTACTTGTGTGACTGATCCTTTGAAGGCGCCGTCATTAGCTCCACCAAAGTGGAAGGCCCAAGCGCCCAGCGGAACTACATAAGAGCGCCAATTATCATCGTTGATGCTGTCAAATTGTCGACTGATGAAATTTGTTTGGAAGGACTGGCCTGCAGAATCCATAACACGAATTGCGATATCAAGGCCCGTTGGGATTTTTGCTAAGAAGCGAACTTCGTTTGCGATCACCGGAGTCGCCAAAGTCATGACATCTGCAACATAGTTTCCAGCTTTAAGATTGAAATCAATCTTATGGACGTAGTCTCCGTTGTCACTTGCGATGCCCATGCTGCCAGTGGCACCAGGGAACTCGGCACCATTAGAGAACGCTGCTAAACGGAGTGGATTGATCTTCGGAACAACAGTGGAGTTGTACATCGACGGTAAGAAGTTGAGCACTTCAACTTGGCGGAAGTAAGCAACTCCAGAGACACCCTTCGCTGAGCCGTGGTCGACTAGTAAACCCAGGGATTGAATGCGACCTTGCAGCTTTCCAGTTTTAGCTCCTTGCCAGAAGCTGTTCGAAGATTCCATATCAACAGTCGCAGTGCTCCAACCATAAGCATCCATTGGAAGGGAGGCGCGAGAAATAATTTTCTGTAAAGTTTGACCGGACTCATCTGTGACTCTGACTCCGATAAGAACATTTGCATCTGCTTTGAAAGCAAAGCGCACATAGTGACCATCAACCGGTGCCGCAAGTTGCATGCGCGAGCTAACGTAGTTGCCACCTCTTGTAAAATCATAAGCGACGGTTTGAAGTGAATCGCCCTGTGTCGGAGCGATAACTTCGATGGAGCCTTGTGCTCCTGGGAACTCGGCGCCATTGTTAAAATGGATTGCGCTAAAGGAAGCTGATGGAGTCGTAGGGCTGAAGCGATTTTTATTAAATACCTGAACTTGTCTGAAAAGACCTTGGCCAATGGTGTTCTCTGGATTGCGCTTTGTGTTTCCAATTCCCAAAGAAAGGCTGATGATGCGTCCCTTTAGTTTGCCAGTTGAAGAGTCACCCCAAAAAGATTCGGATGACGTCACCGGAACTTCCACCGTTGTCCAACCCGTATCGTCAGTTAAGAGAGTGCTGTGATTTACAACGAACTGCAGAGTCTGCTTGGATTCATCAGTAACACGTAAGTAAATCACTGATTGCAACGGCACATTCATTTTAAAGCGAACTGTGTCGCCACTCACCGGAGTTGTTAGTGGCAACGAGGAGGCGACGTAATTGCCGCCATGAGTGAAGTCATATTTCAAAATGATGATTGAATCGCCACTTGTTGGAGCGGCGATGGAAAGCTTGCCCGAAGCCCCAGGAAACTCTGAGCCATTGCTGAACGAGAATTTTTTGACATCGGTGCTGGATGATTTCGTACTTGCGGAGGAGGAGGTGTCGCTGAAGTTTTGAAACAAAGGAATTAAAGCAGAACCAACAAGTGCAAAGGCAAGAGCCTGCTTAATCTTTTTCAAGAAATCCCCCTGAGTTGTCATAACTTATCGGACGAGGGAACACTCCATATAAGCTGAAATCTAGTGGATCATCTCAAGGTGAGACGTTGATTTGGGATGCGCGGATTACATTAAAAGAAGAACGTTACGACGCCGGAAACTTCATGCAGCAGGTAGTAATTGTACATCGCACCTACAAGGAAGTGCTTCCCTGCAATGTATTGCACGCCGCCGAAGTAATCTTCTTTGGTGGGCTTTTCTTCTAAAGAGCTGGTGTCAAAGTTGAAGGCCGGGCGAGTGGACTCTTCGATGCGCTTTGAACCTGTAAGAATAAATTTTTTCAACATCACACTGGCAGTGAAAATGTTGACGTTCGACTCATGAGGTTCTTTTTGACTCAAATGCGAGTAGTCCAACAGAAGCGAACTCAAATAAAGACCTACATTGTAAGTCTGAACTTGATAGCGGATCGGCTTGTTCACCGGATACTCAGTGCTGGTTTCCAGCTGAGTCTCGTCGTCATAAATAGAATAACCAAAATAAATCGGACCCAGGATGCCACTGACACCACCACCGGGACTGATGTGGTTGGTGACTTTGTTATAGCGAGCCAGCAAACCCAAACTGAAGGACGCGCGAGCGCCAGAGCCTTTTGAGTTAAATAAATTCACTGCCGTTGCGAAGGTGAATTTTTGATTCGGGTATTTCTCTTGGTTTAATTTTCGCTCCAGCAGTTGGTCTTTATCTTCAACTCCCAAGGGACCAAAGAACGTTTCTTCGCTGTTGGACGGGGAGATCGCAGAGCCCACACGGCCCCAGCCTTTGACCAATGCAAAATCGGGAGTGCCTTTGAAGATCAAACTCTCAAGGCCGATACCTTGCTGAGTGGGCACGACGGCAGGATTGATTTTGATAGAGTCGCCAGTGGAAGGATTTCCGGAGTAACCGCTATTGCTGCTCATGCCGCCACCACTTCCGCAGTCTGCGGAGATATAGCATGTGACATCGCCAGTACCCGCACGAGCAAGTGTTACAGAGAAAAAGATATTAAGAATGAGGGCATATTTAGTGTGGCTTACAGTCACAAGATTTAAATATATATGACTGTCCTTAGTATCGCATAGGCCAGAAGGGACTTAGGTCTGGCCTACGCCTACGCATTAGGCAGAATGTAATTTAGTTTAGAATTTGTTAATCAGGTCAACTAACTCTGGGTAATCCACGAATGGATTTCTGTTTCCTTGGACCTTCATGATCTCGTCATTACGGCGTATTTCTTCGTCATCCACTGGGTCTTCTTTATGCCATTTTCGAAGGTAGGCTTCTTGGCGTGGGCTGATGTGAAGGTTGTAGTGAACAGAGAAATAGAACAACGCACGAGCGACGTTTCCTTTGTGAGCCATTGGTGGCTCGAACACGTCGTTACCGCCCTCAGCGGGTTTACCGAAGCGCGATACAGGGCATTTCAATTTTTTAGTGTCTCTTGCAACTTCGCCGAACTCGTAGTTGCCGCGAATCGCGTTCATTTGATTGTCTGTTGGATACAAGTGATGAAGGTCAGACTTTTGCATTTGGCCGTTGAACTCGCCAGAGAAACGGCTTTGTGGCCATGTGTGCTCTGTATTCAAGATGTTGCCATCTGGGTAGCGGTCAGGGCCTGGGCCATTGCTGCCGAATTGAGAAGCTGTCTTATAGTTACCGCAGTAAACGTCTGGCAAAGCGTACTCACCGTTGATTTCAGTCAAATAGTAAGTACCCATCAACCATACGCGAGCGCTATCGTAACCCAAAGAGATGTGTTCGTAGCAACCAGCACCATTGCAAGCGTTAGAGATTTGATCGTAAGCGTTTGGAACTTGTTTGTGTTTGCTGCGCAAGATGATCTGCAAGCGACCGATCAAGACATCGTTTTGTGCGCCTTTGCCCAGGTCTTGATAGAATTCTTCGCCGTAATAAGGAATGCCTTGAGAAAGGGGAGCAGCTTGCCCCACGATCGCGAAAAAGATCGAACAAACTAACAACACAGAAGAAAGCACTGCTTTCATGGACCCCTCCATAGACAGGCATTTACGGCGCCCGGTAGAAACGCGACTCCATATTAGTCACTTATATGCGGTTGAACTTGCCCAATGGATTCTCCCATTAATTCCAAAGATGCAATTCAATTCATCTTTGTTAACTGGTTGCGCGGCGCGCATCGGTTCTAAGCCATCGGCTAGTGAGCTTTGCACTCCAAAATGCCGATAAAAACGGCATGAAAATCAAATGGTTAATCCTTTGAAAAAGTAAATGCGCGAATCGACCAGTTGGCTGCAGCGGCAGACCCGAAGTATGCAAAAACCGCGGCTGGCCATCAAGGTCCTTAGAGATTTGTGACCTTGCCAAATAAAGTATCTAAAATTTCCAACGCACAGTAATCGTGAGGCACGGCACAGTGCGAGTCAGTCATCACAACTGTGACGAGATCTTTTTCGTCATAGGCCTTTTCTTCGATCTTTGAGATCGTTTCAAGTTCGCGAATGCTTTGATAATATTCCTTGGACCATTTTCTGTAGCTCTCACCAGTTAGGCGCATTCTTTGGTAAGTCAGATTGGCGGGTAAAGCTTTGTTAAGCTGTTCTGGAGTCGCGGTTTTAATTCTCACCATGAAGTCATTCAGAGCGGTTTCAAAGAATTTCCCCAAGCCGAGGATGGTTTGGGCTG
>JAGIAF010000077.1:0-6285 GCA_017745015.1 Bdellovibrio sp.
GACGTACTAGGTCCGCACCCGGATCGCAGAAGCCTGGAGTCCCACAATCAGTAACCAAGGCGACCATTTTATCTTGGCAAAGAGGAACAAGAGCCGCTTTGTCTTCAGGTTTTGAATGTTCGTCTAAAATTTCATAGGTCTTACCGCTGATACCATGAACGCGAAGAAGCTTGGAGGCTTCCTTCGTGCTTTCGCAAATCACCACATCGCAATCCTTTAGAACTTGCAAAGCACGTAAAGAGATTTCACTGATATCACCGATCGGAGTCGCAACAAGATAAAGCATCTAAGATCCCTTTTGGTTCAAAACGAAATTTATAATACGCGGAAGATCGGGTGGTGGCTCCGCTTTACCCGAGTGAGTGCTCTCAAAAAAGATGCTCTCAACATCCGGACACTTTTTACCCATTAGATGTAAAATCACCGGTTCGTTATCGAAGAAATAAATTTTTTGATAACCCTTTTTTTGCGCCGCCAAGAACCAATCGGTTTTGAATTCGGCATCGTCCATGCTCTTTTCGGGTTTCAAAATGAGCTCGGCCTTGTCGTTCAATGGCAAGTTCCATTGTTTAATCTCTTCCAAGGTTCCCGGTCCCATGCGAAATACATCGCGACCTGTAAGATAAGCAACGTCGCCACCGGCGTTTGCCACGGCATGGACATAATCAATGGCGCCTTCATTCGGCAGATCATATTTTAAATATTCATTAGAAAAGAAGTTATGGCGCCAAAACAAAGCCACGGCTTCTTGAAACTCAGGATGATGACCATCGAGACCGGCTCGTTGAAGAGCGTTGGTGATGCCCCAGTCCGTATGATGTGTGCGAATGTCTTTGAACTGAGCGACCTGTTCAGGAAAACGCGCTTGGTTTTCTGGAAGAGCTGCGAAGTCGAGAAGAATTCGTTCAATGCGCGGGCTGACATCAAATAAGGTCGAGTCCAAGTCGAACACTACGAGGCACTTTTTTCCCTCGGAAACGAGGGTCTGAATATTGACAAGGATTTGATCGATCATCAGGGTCAATATAGCCGATCATGGGCTGTACATCAATTTTTTCTGCGTTACTTGTCGTCGCGGTACAAGGTGTACAGCGTCCTCCTCGCGCCTAGTTAAAATTGATGTACAGCCCATGATACCCTTTCTATAATGATTTTGGAGGTTTCATCATGAAACGAATTTTAATTGGGGCTCTTGCGATGAGTGTCTTGGCCCTTGCTGGTTGTCAGTTCAAAAAGCCTGCTTTAGGCACAGCTGAAAATCCAATTAAGTTTCACTTGGTTCCTTCTGTTGAAGCCAAGGTCATGGCCGACAACTCCAAAGTCCTTAAAGAGTATTTGGAGAAGAATACTCCCTATAAGTTTCAGATCACCATTCCTCAATCCTTCGTAGCCGTGGTGGAGTCTTTTGGTACGAATCGCGCCGATGTGGCGGCGGTGAACACCTATGGCTATTTTATGGCGCACAAATCCTATGGCGTGGAAGCGCGCCTGACGGTGATTCGTTATGGTTCCAGTACTTACCAATCGCAATTCCTGGCGCGCAGTGATCGCGGGATCAAGTCTTTGAAAGACTTCGCCGGTAAGAAAATGGCCTTCGTTGATCCCGCATCGATGTCGGGCTATTTGCTGCCGATGAAAACTCTTAAAGATAAAAAGATTGAGCCCAAGCAGACGGTATTTGCGATGAATCACGATGCAGTGGTGTCGATGATCTATCAGGGCCAAGTCGATGGGGGAGCTACTTATTATTCTCCACCACAAGACGGAAAAATCGAAGATGCTCGTCGTCTTGTGAAATTGCAGTATCCGGATGTGGAAAAGAAAGTTCAAATCGTGGAACTGTCGGAGCCAATTCCCAACGATCCTATTGTCTTCAGAAAAGATATGCCGGAAGAAATAAAGGAAAAGATCGTAGACACTCTTTTGCAGTTTGTAGCAACTCCCGAAGGACGTAAGTCTTTGGATTTGATGTTAGGCGCAACAAATCTTAAAAAGGCCAGCGATGCGGATTATGATTCCGTTCGGGAGATGTTAAAGCAAATGCGTCCGGAGGAAAAATAGTGTCGACTCCGTTCTTATCCGTAAAAAACTTGAGCAAAACATACCCCAACGGAGTGCAAGCACTGCGCGGAGTAAGTTTTGATGTCAATCCCGGCGAATTCCTCGTGGTCATCGGACTGAGTGGCTCAGGTAAATCCACATTGATGCGTTGTTTGAATCGTCTCCAAGATCCCACTGCAGGTGAAATATTCTTCGAAGGTCATGACATCGGTAAACTCAAGTCCGGGGAAGAGATACGAGCGCTTCGTCGGAAAATGGGCATGATCTTTCAGCATTTCAATTTGATTCCACGTCAGAGTGTTTTAAAAAATGTCTTGATGGGAAAGCTGGGCCAAAAGAAAACAGCCGCCAGCATTTTTGGATTGTTCACCGATACCGAAAAATCTGAAGCTTTGAGCAATCTAAAACTCGTGGGAATCGCCGATAAAGCAAGCCTTCGCGCGGACTCCTTGTCGGGCGGACAAAAGCAACGTGTGGCCATTGCTCGGGCCCTGACACAAAAGCCAGCACTCTTGCTTGCTGATGAACCGGTGGCCTCTTTGGATCCGGCAACTTGTCATGTTGTGATGGATTATCTTAAGAAGGTAAATCAAGAACTTGGAATTACAGTGATCGCCAACTTGCATTTCCTTTCTTTGGTGCGTAAGTACGCCACCCGCGTGATCGCATTGAAAGATGGCGAAATCGTTTTCACCGGCAAACCGGAAGAGATCACTCAAGAATGGTTCCAGAAGATCTACGGGGAGGGCACTCAAGATGTTGCGCCGGACGTTCTTTGATGCTTTCTGTTTCGCCTTCTTGCTTTGTGCAGGGGTGGTGGCGGTATTTGTTTCCGCAGAGGAACAATTGCTGAATCTAATTCAAGACTTGGTGGTGGTACTTGTGGCCCTGGCCGTGGGTGCGGGAATCAGTTTGCTGTTTAAAAAGTTCAAAATCAGAACCTTAGGTTCAGTTCTTTTTGATCTTCCGACAAGCGAGCAGGGGCATCCGTGGTATCGGAGTTTCTGGGGATGGCAGCTGATCGTGTTGCTGGTAGTGTCTTTCGCCGTTGCTTTAGCCAAGACTGAATTTTCATTTGTCGAACTTTTGGATCAAAATGGCTTCGCCGGGGCGGTACGCTTATTTAAAGGACTTTTCAATCCCAATTGGGAAGTGCTCCCACGAGCGGTGCTGAATATTATTGAAACCATCTTCATGGCATTCTTGGCGACTAGTATCGCGATCCCCTTTGCCTTCGTCCTAAGTTTCTTCTGCGCAAAGAACATCATGCGCGGAACGGTGGGCTATATGGTTTATTTAATTCTGCGAACTATTTTGAATGTCACGCGCTCCATCGAAGCCTTGATCTGGGCGATTATTTTTTCTGTTTGGGTGGGCATTGGGCCGTTTGCAGGAATGCTCGCGCTGATGATTCATTCTGTGGCCTCCTTAGCAAAACAGTATTCTGAAATGGTCGAGTCTGTTGAAGAAGGTCCCATTGAGGCTATCGAATCCACTGGAGCCAATAAACTCCAAACGATTTGGTATGCGATTGTTCCTCAGGTGGTTTTGCCTTATATTTCATTTACGGTCTATCGCTGGGATATCAACGTGCGTATGGCAACAGTGATCGGTCTTGTCGGCGGTGGTGGTATTGGTACGATGTTGATTCAGTATCAAGGCCAAGCAATGTGGCGCGAAGTCGGTTGCATCATCGTGGTGATTGCAGTGGTCGTATGGGCACTCGATCTTGCATCGGCCCATATCCGTGAAGCTCTGAAGTGAGGTATGTATGAGCGAGGTCAGTGTTTATCCAGTTACTATTCGTGAACATCATGTCGATTCTTATGGTCACGTGAACAATGCAACTTACTTGGCACTCTATGAAGAAGCTCGCTGGGAATTGATCACACCCCGCGGTTACGGCTTCGCCGATATTCATCGCTTGAAGCAAGGTCCGGTCATCCTTGAGGTGAATATCAAGTTCCTTAAAGAAATCCGTCTGCGCGAAAACATCACCATCACAACAGAGATGATGGACTATAACGGTAAGATTGCCCACATGATGCAAAAGATGGTGAAAGCGGATGGCACTGTTGCCAGCGAAGCTATTTTCACTTTTGGATTATTCGATATGAAAGAGCGTAAGCTTGTCTTGCCGACTCCCGAATGGAAAAAAGCCATCGGGATGGAATAGGTCTATTCTGCCAGCAGAATATGATTGTTTGAAATCACCACAGTCGTTACAGGGTTTACCAATTCCAAGTGGATATGAGGCTTGTAGGGACTGTGAGTGCCCATTAAAGAATTTCCGTCGATTCTAAATCTTCTTTTTCCATCCGCGCTGACGAAGACACCACTGTTGGCTTTTCCAATTTGCGTGTAGGCGTCTCCCAACCATCGTTGTCCAATTTCCATTGCTTCAGCGCCATTCACTACATAGCGGCTGGTATAATTGCCTTGGGTTTCGATTGTTTCAGTCAAAACATTTGCGATTTTGGCATCAGAGATTGCTTCTTGTGGGGCGGAAATGCTTGAGGTTTTCTCGAAAAGGGCAGTGTCACATTTGGGAGCCGATTGCGCCCAAACTGACACTCCAAATATAATAATGGCGGTAAAAGCCAATATACGCTTTATGAAAGCGAAATCACTCATATGGAAACCTCATGCCGGAATGGTTGCCAAACCTATGCCAGCTATTTGAGGTGCGCGGTGATAGCCGAACTCATCTCTTCCCAGTGAGCTTCTCCTAAAGTTGCAGGATCTATAATCAAATGATGGAAAAGAGAAGTGAAGCTGAAGGGACGTTTATGCACGGGATGGATTTTCCACTTCGAAAGTTTTTTTGACTGAATGAAACTTTCAATTCCTGTGGGATTGATTAATTCGTCTCGGGGATCGATCAAAACCAGAGTCGGAATATTGGCTTTTTGAGTGGTCTTTTTTTGAATGATTCGAACCCCATCAAAGAGCGCATTGAACGCAGAAACGGGTGTGCCGATTGGATTTGCCATATAGGCGCGATTCCCCAAGCCAGGAATGATGGCCCACTGGCGAAGACCTCGTAGCAACCGAATCACTTTATTCATTCCACGAATTGCCAAAGCCGGAGAGATCAGCACCATCTTATCATAGTGAACTTCTTTGTGGCTCGCGAGCAAATCAACCGCGAGCATTCCGCCCAGCGAATAACCTAAGTAGTATAAAGGCTTTCCCAAAGCATCGGCGCGATTGCGAGCTTGGCAGTAAGCACGAAGCATATCGCCTCCCCAAATGGAGTGAGTGACCTCGCGAAAAATCTGCAGATTGCGACTGTGCCCCGAAAGCACCACGTGCAAGACATCAAGGTCGTCTTCTAGAAGAACGTCCTCCAGGGATTTCATCTTTGCAGGATTTGTATTCAGGCCATGCACGACAATGGCAACGCCGCGAGGAGGCTGCTGAGCCGTCAGGCGCCACACTGTTCTGGAGTCGCTCGGGGGCGAAAGTGCCGGGCATTGACCGGCAAATACGTTGAGGCTTGGGAAACAAAGTAGGAATAGTAAGAAACGAATCCAACACGTGCTCATGTTCACTATCCTAAGGTAAACCTAAGGACAGTAAACGAAGAGCTCTATGTATTTTGGGAACTTATTTGGGAATCGCGACAACTGTTAGATAGAAGTTGCCTTTGCCAGTAGAAAAAGGAATTAACATTCCCGCAGAACCTTGGGGGCAGGTTACTGTTTGCCCCGCGCCTAAAAGCACTTTGGGCACTGTCAGTTGTACGCCAAAATTACTGATTTCTGCTTTGGCGTTACCGAAAATAATGTTGTTTATCTCGCCGACTGCATCTTGGTTGTCTGGTGTCAGCTCCGTTTGCTCTTCCATCAACATGGATGAACACACTTCAAGATAGCTATTCTTATCAAATGAAACGCAAAGGAATCCTTGGAAGGCGGCACTTTTAATATCTACAACAGAAGAGACTTCGCCCAACATGGGATCGTGGGGAGACTTAGGTCCAGCTTTACCCATGGTGACGCTTGTGACGCCAAATTGGCCAAGAACGTGGGTTGTTGCTTTGATCACAGCATTAATCACTCGTACGTCGACGGCGTATTTTACTGCGGCAACACCAGTGGACGGATCTTTTGCTCCAGCACCGTGATGTTCAGCATTCAGAACTTTGATCATCGCTAAGATGAGCTCGTCAGGTGTCACGGGCTTTTTAAAGAATGTGCATCCACGCAGAGTCTCTGGCAG
>JAGIAF010000077.1:6295-12580 GCA_017745015.1 Bdellovibrio sp.
GATCCTCTGGCTCGCGCTGACTCACAACAATGAGTTCCGCATCTTGAGTATTTTTATAAGTATGTAGACCATAGACGAAGCCGCCATCCATCAGACGGGGAACTTCGGTATCAATCAACACCATATCGAACTTTTGGTTCTCGGTTTTGATGGCCGCTTCAGCGCCGTCTTTTGCGCGTACAACAATAGGAGAAACAGAGGAGTCTTTGAGTTGCTTCGTCAGGGGTTCCCGCACGATATGCTCAAGCTCGGAATTGTTATCAACAATTAGGATGGTTTTTCTCGTCTTCATGTTCTTCTTCTGTTCAAATACCATATAAACATCTATCGGTTTTATCGAGGGAAAACATGAACGGTTCCTAACTCCCAGGTAATCTATCGGAGCGTATTCAGATCTACTTAATGAGGTTTTTTTGTTTATAAGTTCGACAAAAAATTACCAAGAAATGTTCCCTAAATTGTCTAATATCCAACAGTTAAGTCAGGTCGAGTTTGCGCCGATAGGGCTGGTAAGGAGCACAAGACAGATGGCAAAACAGTACTATCTTTCCAACAATGGAACACACATTGGCCCGTACTCTCTTGAGACTGTCCTAAAAAAGGTCGAGGCTCATGAGCACCAATGGACTGACTATGTATATGACGAGGCAGTCGGTGACTGGGTAATGTTGATGGAGCATCCCGAGTTCTCAGCAAAAGTTTCACAGAAGCCAACTTCTCGCCCTGCAGTGCCAGTGGAACCAACACCTATGACAGAGACATTAAAAGATAAAGAGTGGTTCATCCTTAAAGAAGGAAATAACTACGGCCCGTTTTCACAACTTGAAGTTGTGCAAATGTTGCAAGAGAAAGCGCTCTTTGAATACGACTATATCTGGCATGCACGCATGTCGAGTTGGAGTCGTGTCGCTGAAGTGGAAGAGTTCACTCCAGAAAAAATTCGCGGCATGAAAGCATCAACGGATACGGGGCTTGCAGAGATCTTCTTCCGTCGTCGTCATGCACGCGCTTCTTATGGTGCTTCGTTGATCGTTCATAATAATAAAACTGTTTTCCGTGGCCAAGCTTTGGAAATCAGTGCTGGTGGTGCGGGCGTTCTTATCGACAATCCGCATTTGCAGCCAGGTCAGTCTTTGTTCTTACATTTCCAACCCGGTGATGGCGTACCTCCGTTCAATGCTGTTTGCCAAATCGTAAGTAAACAGTTCGTGAAAGAGGCTGCTCCAGGGGCAACCGATCCGGTGAGATATGGTGTGAAATTTACGACGCTCAGTCAGTCCGTACGTGAGAGCATCAAAACTTATACGACAGGTAAGGCCGCTTAAACGTTTTACGGAGAGTGACTATGGACGGAAAGTTCTTGCCAGGGTTGGCAATTCTCGCGACAGGCTTGCTTATGGCCTGTTCGCAAGCCAGCTTTGATCTTCCCACGACTTCAAACGATTTCTCTCAAAGTATTGCTTACAATAATAAGGTCGACATTCTTTGGGTCATGGATAATTCCAGCTCCATGAAGCAGCATCAAGACGACCTCAGTAAGCAGATACCCGATATGGTGGCGAAGCTAAATTCCTTGAAGATGGACTATCACATGGCGGTGGTCACATCGAGTATGGGTGGCACCAATCCAACGGGTGGTCATTTGATGGGAGCTCCACGCTATTTAACTTCAGGCACTGCGAATATGGCGACCTTGATGAAGGATCGCTTGGTGGTAGGTCAAGATGGCAGTGATCTTGAGCGCGGTTTGATGTCCATGGAGGCGGTTTTGTCTTCAAGCTATCAAGCGAATGAAGGTAAAGGTTTCTTGCGTGATGATGCTTTGCTTGTTGTGATCGCTCTTTCTGATGAAGACGATAAATCAAAGTCCTCTGGAGCTGTTAATTACTATACAAACGTGCTCGACAGTGTGAAGACCCCTTGGGTGGATGGCAGCAGATCGTGGGTGTTTAATTTTATCGGCGTTCTGAGTGTCACGAGTCAATGCAAAACGTTTAATGATTATGCTGAGGCGGGAACAACATTCATAGGGCTTGCGGATACGTCCGGGGGGACCAAGGATTCTATCTGCAGTTCAGATCTTTCTTCGGCGGTAGGTAATATTCGTGCGCGTATCGTGCAAATCATCACGGATTATAAACTTACAGATACACCGAACGTGGATACGATTGTTGTGACGATTAATGGTCAGGTCATTCCTCGAAGCAGCGTCAACGGTTGGGATTATATTCCTTCTATAAACGCTGTTCGATTCTTTGGGACGGCGGTGCCAGCATCGGATTCATCAATCCGCGTGACCTATAAGCCGGCAGGTGCCAGCTAGGCTTCGGATTTTTGTTCCGCTTTTGAGTCTTCAATCAGCGGGGATTTTGCGCCCGCTGAAGCAAACTGATAATACATTCCTTGGGCTTTCATTAATTCCGCATGAGTGCCAACTTCCATCACTTCACCTTGATTCAAGACCACAATACGATCGCATTGTTCAATCGTTGAAAGACGGTGAGCAATGATGATGCTCGTGCGCCCCTTGGTGATTTCTTTCGTCGCTTCTTGAATGATGTGTTCGCTTTCAGAGTCGATGTTCGCTGTTGCCTCATCCAGGATCAAAATATCCGGGTTGAACGCCAAGATTCTGGCGAAGGCAATAAGCTGCCTTTCGCCTACGGACAAGTTTGCACCACGTTCATCTACGGGACTCAAAAGATCGCGGCCTGTGCGCTTTAAGAGGCGCATATAGCCTGTTGTCTCACAAGCCTTGCGGATTTGATCTTCGGAGATCTTAGGATCACCTAAGCCGATATTATCGCGAATGTTGCCGCGGAAGATGAAGTTATCCTGTTGAACTACGCCCACATGATGACGGATTTCTTCGCGAGCAATGCGCTCGACCGGAATGCCATCAATGAAAACTGTTTTTTCTGGGGCGTCATAGAATCTTTGTAGCAACGAGATGAATGTCGATTTACCAGAGCCTGTGCGACCGACAAGTGCGATAGACTCGCCCGGTTGAAAGTGTAAATTCACGTTCTTAAGAACAAACGGCAAGTTCGCCTCATATTGGAAACTCAAATTGCGAATTTCCAGATCACCGCGGATCAATTCTGGCTTTTGCAAGTTTTCAAGTTCGAATTCACGATGCTCATCCATCAATGTAAAAATGCGCTCTGCACTGGTCAGAGAATTCTGGAATTGTTGGTATTTCTCCAGGATCTCACGAAGAGGCGGGATGAAGTCTTGAACGTTCATCAAGAATGCCAACAACGAACCAATCGCCAAAGAGTTCTCGGCACTCAACAGACCACCGAAGTACAAGGCCGACGTGATTGTCACGGCGTTGAACAAGTTCATGATCGGTTGCATAGCCGCGTAAGCATAAATCGAACGCATATTAGTATTGCGATAGTCGACTGAAAGATTCTCGAACTTCTGACGATTGCGCTTCACACGGTTATAGAGCTGAACAACTTTGATGCCGTTCAAGTTCTCTGCGATAAAGGCATTGATCAGCGACAACTTCTTCTTTTGTTCGCGCAAAATATCGCGAATCTTGTTCGACAAGTATAAAGAAGCGCCAATGAAAATCGGCGCTGAAATCAAAGAGATCAAAGCCAGCTTCCACGAAATCACGGCCATGGCGATCACAACCGAGCAGATCACAATAAATTGCGAGAAGACTGTGATGACACCCTCACTGAAGAGCTCACCCAAGGCAGCCACGTCATTCGTTAAGCGAGTCACGATGCGGCCAGTGGGTGTTTTATTGAAGAACTGCAGCGGCAGTCTTTGTACGTGATTCATCAATTCTTCGCGCAAATGGTAAAGCATTCGGTTGCCGAAAAGTTGGAACAGGTAAATGTTCGCGAAGTTGAAGCATGAACGCAAAACTTCCAAGGCCAAGTAGCCCCAAGCCAGCTTGATGAAGATCCCGTAGTCCTTAGCGACGACACCATGGTCAATTGCATATCCCAAAAGGAATGGAATCAGTCGACCTGCCGTCGCGCCACCGGCTACTGCCAATACGGCAAAAATTAGTAATGACTTTTCACGGCGAGCATAGGGCCATAGGCGCTTAAACAGAACCGGATAAGTGACCTTAGTTTTAACCAGGTCCTCGTTCATAAAGTTATCGTTACTCATGAGTCGGCTCCTGTCCTTGGATCTGAACAATTTTTTGGAACGTAGGACTTACTCCCAAAACTTGTTGGTACGTCCCTTGTGCTTCGACTTCGCCGTCACGGAGTATCAGTAATTTATCGACTGTTTTTAAAGAGGACAGACGGTGGGCCACGATGATGCGGCTAAAGCCCGAGGCACTTTTCGCCAGCTCGGCTTCAATAGCTTTCTCTGTGCGGGTATCTACGGCGCTTAAAGAGTCATCCAAAATAAGGACCGGCGTTCTCATGATCAAACCACGAGCGATCGTCAGACGTTGTTTTTGACCGCCTGACAAATTCACACCGCGCTCGCCCAGTTGAGATTCAAATTGGTGAGGCAAGGATTGGATCTCGCGATTCAAATCCACCGTCTCGGTCATCTTCTCTATGATGTCAGCAGAAGCTCGGCCTTCAAGACCGAAGCTGATATTCTCAGAAATACTTTCACTGAATAAGAAAGCCTCCTGCGGAACGAGCAGGAAGGTTTTGCGCAAAGATTCTTGAGTGATGTCTTCAATGCGATGACCATTCACTAAAATCTGACCTTCCTCCAAAGGATAAAGGCGCGTCAAGAGATGCAAGAGCGTCGTTTTACCAGCGCCTACCGGGCCCATGATGCCCAAGCTTTCACCAGCGCGCAATGTGAATGAGACGTCTTTCAAAACGTAAACAGTGCTGCTCTTGTGTTTGTAAGAAACATTTTTGAATTCCAAAGTCTCAAACTTCGTAATCTCAATTGTTCCGTTATCTGGAATGTCTGTTTCGGTTTGCAGAACTTCTTTAATACGTTCAAAAGAAGCTGTGCCTTTTTGGAAGTAAGAAAATCCCAAGCCCAAAGCCGTCATCGGCCAGACCATCTTTTGAATATAACGATGGAAGGCGAAGAAAGTACCGATGGTCACGGCACCTGAATACAGATCATCTTTAGCTACGAACAGCAAGATCACGCTTCCAGAGGTAACGCCGAACTCCATCACGGGCATAAAGAGCGCGTCGACTTTTGCAACTTTGTTGCAGGCTTTTTCAAAAGCCGAACTCACCCCGTTAAACAAGGCTGTGCGGTTGCCTTCTTGCGCGAAGCTTTTGATCACGCGAATGCCGCCCACAGTTTCCTGTGCGACGCCAGTCAGCTCAGAGAAACGATCCTGCTGAGTTTTGTAATTCACATGGATCAGTTTCATCACTTTCATGATGAGAAACGGAACTGCAGGCAAGAAAATCAAAGTTTTCCAAGTCCAAGAGAAATTCAAAGAAATCATGATCGGCAAAAGGATCGCGATCAAAATAAGTCCATCTGCCAAAATCAAAACGCCGGGGCCAATAGCTTGACGGAATGACTGAACGTCATTGGTCAAAAGGCTCATCAATTCGCCCACTTGATTCTTGTGGAAGAAGTTAGGGCCCAGGGATGTGATGTGATTAAAGATTTTTTGACGAAGATGTTCTTGGGCATAAGTGTGATATTTTCCGAAGAATGAGCGCCACGCCATGCGTGTGCCTGCAAGGCTCAACATCACGATGAAGAAAATCAAACAGGTTTTAGCAATGTCATTCATTGGAACTTGCGCTGTGATTTGATCAAGCGCTTTTCCCATGACCAGGGGATAGATTCCATCGAGGGAGTTCGTTAATAACAGAAATAGCATCCCCAAGCTGAAAGCGCGGGGGTTGTTTCTGATGTAATACCAAAGAGGGCTTTTAAAAAGGCGGGCATTATCTGAAGACTGCATCGGGATGACTTTATTTAATCCCGATCGAATCTACAAGTGAATTGGGCATTTCGGAGTTGTTGCTCTTGGCGTCGTCCAAACGCAAGGGTCTTATTATTCAATACCCTTGCAAAGAGTATTAAAATGCAATACTCTGGTGGTGGAGGCTGCTATGTCGCAAATTGACCAATTTTTGTCGGCGTTAAAACGTTCTTTAAAAGCGAAGAATATTCTCTACCGCGATCTCGCGAAAGCCTTGAATCTGAGTGAATCTAGCGTGAAGCGTATTCTCTCCTCAAAAAGCTTGAGCCTAGAGCGGTTGGAGGAGATCTGCCGCGTTGCTGATTTGAGTTTCGCAGAAGTCGTGAAGACGGCGAATCTTGAAGATACCAATCAAGTCTTTATGCTCACCGAAGATCAGG
>JAGIAF010000078.1:0-3531 GCA_017745015.1 Bdellovibrio sp.
ATCCCGCACATCGGAGTTTCGTCGGCAGACTTTTTATTTCTTTGCGTAAGCGCGATCCCCAAGACCGGAGCTGCTTTCACCGCATCATCAAAAAACATTTCAAAAAAGTCACCCATGCGGAACATGAGAACTTTATCTTGGTGGACAGATTTAATGTCCCAGTACTGCTTCATTAGTGGAGTAAGATTCGCTGACATAGGCCAAAAAAGTTACTCAAACAGGAGTTATGTTTCACTCCTAAAATCTCGTTTAACGCGCTGCCCGTCTTGATTTCATAAGGGCCCTTTTCCCAGTTCTAAAACATGGGTCCCAAGTTCGAGACAAAATCCGAAAAACGACCGCCATCTTCAATATATTCGACTTGACGGCCGCATTTTTAGGCATCTCACCTGCAATATGGGTCCTCCGAACGCCAATCACGGCGACCAAACAAGGAGCCCCCCATGAACAAAAATGAACTCTTCCAAAACATCGTTTCTTACAGAAAAGGCGCAAGCGCAGTCGGAATCCACAGAGAACTTCAATCCCAAGACATCCCCTCTGAGATCAAAGAACTCATCGCTAAAAAGACTAAAAAATCAAAATAACTTAAGGAGGGAATTCCCTCCTTTGCACTTAAGGCGAAGATATATGAATTCAGACTTTCTAAATAGCGTACAGATTGCTCACCAAACAATCCCTTGGAATCACATCATCATTGATGACTTTCTTCCATCGGTTGAGTTTGCAGAAGTTCAAAAACAACTCTGCGCAATTAAAACCGGCTATTTGAAGCTTGAGGACGATATCTTCGCTTTGAACTACATGTTCCTACCTCACTTGAATCTGGCGAAACTCTTCTTAAGTGATGAGTTCGCTAACTTCTTAGGAACAATCACCAACACTCAAGTATCCATTAATGAAAAGAACTTGGTTCAACTTCGTCTCATGAATAGTGAATCCCCCGGCCTTCCCCCGCATACAGACGATAGCGACACGAATTCCTTAGCAGTTCTCTATTATCTGTCTCCGAATTCTACTGAAGACAGAGGAGGAGATCTAATTCTTCATCCTGACGAATTCAACACGGCCCTGGATAAATCAACGGTCGTACGTCCGAAAGCGAATCGCCTGGTGATATTTTCCGCCAACGAGAAAAATTGGCACAGCGTAAGCAAAGTTGAAAACTGGAACAGATTTACAATTACGTCCCAATGGACAATAGAAAGTTAGTACGATGAAATCTTTAGCACTTAAATACCTCGACAAAAAACTCTGCAGCAAACTTCTTGCACTCTCAACAATTCAACAATTGGTTGCTGCTTTTGGCACTTTCGCACTTGCTGAAGCCGGCCTACATATTAACTCTTACACGGAGTTTTTGATATGGTTCCTATTGGGCTTAACAGGACATCTCGTATCTCCAGCGTTTGGTATTTTTCTACGTCCATTGGAAACACAGCTCTCCTATCACGCCTACTATCTTTATCTGCGCGAGAAACTCCTAAGCAAAGTAGGTCGTCCAGCAATCTGGCAAGAGAAACATCAAAGAGAAACATTCCTTGCTTCTATTGGCTCAGAAACCGAAATGTATCTTGCGGCTATTATTTTTGTTTTTACTGATCTTTATTCGTACGTCCTTTCGATCGTTTTGAGCGTACTGGTACTTGGTTATGTATTGGATATTTCATTTATCCCGGCATTCATTCTTGCTGGACTACTGAGCGCCATGACATACAAGCTGCTTTCTAAAAAGGCCACAATAGCTTTCGAAAGTGAACAGACCGCAAAAACAAATCTTGGTGGTCATCTGCTGACTTCTTGGGAAAATGCTTTCTTCAGTAATTACTCAGTGGTGACGCGTTTTAAAAACAGCCTTTCTACGCACTTGAAAACCGCTGAAGATAAATCAATGCTTTCGGCTCGTTGGAATGAAGGTATGACATACACCCTCTTCTTTACATCGAGCATCCCGGTGTCTATTGCTTTGATCTACACGATTTATTCAAATCAGGGACAAGTGGCTCCGTTAGTAGCACTTCTTGCAACAGCACCTCGCCAATTGAACTTACTAATGACTTTTAGATCCATCTTCCAAGCAATGACTTCATTAATTAGCTTCGAAACCAAATTTAAAACTCTGTCGGAGAACGCCAACCTTAAGGAATGTCGATTAGAGGAGCGTATTAATTTAGAAAAAATCACTATCAATGGTGCCCAGGAAACATCGTTGAATGAGATCGTTCAAACTATCGAAGACAGCTATCCACAAAGATTGGAAGTGCGTGGCGGTAACGGAGCGGGAAAATCTACTTTGTTATTGCACCTTAATGAACACCTAGGATCCTCATTCTATCTCCCTAGCCAACCCCAGTTTGATATTCCAAATAAGGTGAATGCCTCCACTGGACAGACGATTGCTCACTACTTCGATTATCTGGAAACGTTGAAAGAGAATGTACTTCTTTTGGATGAATGGGATGCGAATTTAGACGAGAAAAACATTCAGCTGATTAATGAGAAACTGAATCGCCTGAGCAAAACAAAAACTATCCTCGAAGTCCGCCATAGATAATAAAAAAGCGCACCTTTTAAGTGCGCTTTCTTTGTACAGGATTTCTACTCAAGAGCTTTCATCAACTTCGTATAGATTCCATCGAAGCCGCCGTTGGACATGATCAGGATCACGTCGCCGCGTTTTGCACGGGATTTTAGGGCGGAAACGATTTGGTCAGCGTTGTCGAAGTCTTCTGCAGTTACGCCAGAGGTTTTCAAGTCGGCGACCAATTCATGAGATGAGAAACGGTTTTCTTCGTCAATTTTTGATTGATCGAAGGCCTTCGCCAACATCACTTCGTGAGAGCCTTTGAACGCCTCAACGTAGTCTTTTTGGAAGACTTTACGGCGAGATGTCGCGCTTCTCGGTTCAAAGATCGAGAAGACTTTTCTGTTTGGGTATTTCTTTTGAATACCTTTTACAGTCTCACGCACCGCTGTTGGATGGTGGGCGAAGTCCTCAATCACTAGAATGCCATTTGGCTCACCTAGGATCTCTTGACGACGTTTAACGCCCTCAAAAGACTCCAAAGCGATTTGGATGCGGTTTTCAGAGAAACCCAAGCACTTCGACATCGCTACAACTGCTGTCGCATTCAGGATGTTATAATCCCCTGTGATTTGCATGTTGTAAGGACCCAAGATCTCACCTTTGTGGTGAACTTCAAAGCCGATGCCTTTTTCATTTTGGAAGAGAACCTTCGCTCTGAAATCGGCGTCTGCTTTAAAGCCGTATGTGAAGGAATTTTTTGCTTTGCAAAGCTTGCGAAGCTCCATCACGTTGGCGTCTTCAGCACATGCCAGCAACGTTCCGTCCACTGGAATCAAGTTCATCAATTTCGCGAAAGAATCTTTCACCGCTTGAAGATCTTTATAGATGTCCGCGTGGTCAAACTCTACAGAAGTCAAAATCACATGCTTTGGTTTGTAGTGAACAAACTTTGGAACTTTATCAAAGAAAGCCGTGTCGTATTCGTCACCTCCAATGACGAACAA
>JAGIAF010000078.1:3541-5118 GCA_017745015.1 Bdellovibrio sp.
CCTTCTGGATTTTTAAAGCTTTGAGAGAAATTCTTAGGAATACCACCAATCAAGAAACCTGGCTTTTTACCCGCGTTCTCCGCCACCCATGACATCATGGAAGTCGTCGTCGTTTTACCGTGAGTTCCAGAAATCACAACGCTTTCGCGGTCTGCGATGATGAACTCGCCCATTGCTTTTGGCAAAGACGTGTATGGGATTCCCAATTTCATCAACTCTTGCGCTTCTTCGTTGTTTGCAGAAATCACATTTCCCACAATGACGAAGTCAGGCTTTGGATGAAGATTTTCGGCTTTGTAGCCTTTTTGAATGTTAATACCAAGACTCTCAAGCTGAGTCGACATTGGTGGATACGGATTCATATCACTGCCTGTGATCTTAAATCCGCGATCTTTTAAAAGGCCTGCCATAGAGGCCATCGCTGTACCGCAAATACCCATCAAGTGAATGTGGCTGCCGGGTTTCAAATCCATTTTAGCTCCCGTCTGACTACACGCCAGATCTTCTGTAATTTTCAACAATCCAATTGTGAATCTCAGAGCGCAATTTTGCAAAGGCCTTATTATCAGATCCGTACAAAACGCGGTTTGAAAGAACATTCACACTCATATCCATCTTAGGATCATACCAAATAGACGTTCCTGTGAAGCCTGTATGCCCAATAGAATCCAAAGAGAAATAGCTTCCGCAGCTCGCAGAACCTGGAGTTGGCATCATATAGCCCATGGCCCAGTCGCCTTTACCTTCCGGAAGAGCGCGCTTCGCAAAAAGCTGAGCCGTCTTCTGACGGATCGAATAGCGAGCGATACCCAAAAGTTGAGAACGCAAATGAAGTGAATACCAACCTAGATCATCGATGCTTCCAAACAAGCCCGCATGAGTGGAAACTCCACCTAGCGCCCAGCAATTAAGATCATGCACTTCACCTTGTACCAGCTTCTTACGAACCGGGCACTCCTCAGTTGGGGCAAACAAAGAAAGCTTCGTCGCCGTGTGATTGTCGGCGTGGAATTCCAATGTTGTTCCTGCATAGAATTTTTCTTTGATTTCAGCCCAGACCTCAAGAAGGGGCTTATCAAAAAGAGCTTCAAGCACATAGCTCAATACCAAGTAACCCACGTCTGAATAAACAGCCGTCTCTTGCTTTTCGATTTTAACATTCTTCAAAATATCACGAAGTTGTTCGCGACGTTTTTCACGGGGAATATTCGTTTTGATTTCTTGATAGAACGGCATCCACCAAGGAAGACCTGAACTGTGAGTCATAAGCTCAGTAATTTTCGTCTCAGAATACGGATACCAAGGTACAAACTCAGAAACCTTAGACTCAAAATTCCACTTACCCAACTCATAAGCATACATCATCGCTTGTTGCGAAAAGATCACTTTGGTAACGCTGGCAAAATCATAGTATGCGTAGGTGTTTCCAACAGCTACGTCACAAATAATTTTTCCACCTTGATAAGCACGCACCATCACACCGGGAGTGGTATCGCGAATACGCTCTTCAAGCTGCGACATCAGATTTTTTTCAAGTACGGAAAATTTCATTAGGCACGTCCTCCTGTCTGAATAAT
>JAGIAF010000078.1:5128-10220 GCA_017745015.1 Bdellovibrio sp.
AACATTGAGAACACATGATGTGTTGAAAGGAACGGGTCTTTGAATAGTTGCATGTCCAGCTTCCAATCCTTGAAAGATTGGAATATCCAAATCATCCGCCCAGCGCTTAAAGACCTTTTGAAAATTGTTTTTGCCTGTCGATGGCTCTTCACCACCAATAAAGTCACCTAGAATAATACCATGGCACCCTTTAAAGATGCCGCCTTGGCGGAACTGCTCAAAGATACGGTCAATGCGATAACCGCGCTCACCGATATCTTCCACAAAGAGCAAAGACTTCTTTGCATCAAATTGCCAAGGAGTTCCCATGGACGACTGCAACACAGTGAGATTTCCACCCACAATTTTAGACTTAAGGCTTTTCACCTTGTGTGCAGAGTCGTTCAAAGCTTTTAACTTTTTAAATTCAATCTGTTTAGTTTTCCCAAAAAGAATGTCGTGTAATTCTTTTTCATGTTTCGGCGAAACCAATTTTCTTCCCAAACGATCCAAAAGAGGCGCATGTAAAACACTCCATCCCCACTCTTGAATCACAAACGAATGCAAAGAGGTTATATCGCTAATACCAATAAGCAACTTTGGCTCTTTGGGCTTCTTCAATTTAGCGAGCATCGGGATTAAACGGTTTGAACCGTAACCACCACGCATACACCAAATCACACGAGAGTCTCTGGACTCAATAGCAGCCTTTAAAAACGCAAAACGTTGATCGTCTTCATTAGCATGCAAGAAATGAGGCTTGATCAATCCTTTAGGAATTCTAGGCGTGAGATTCCAATTTTTAAGAAACTCGCGACTTCCTTCCACCTCATGGGGCTGCGACGGGTAACCTGGAGCTACCACATCGATGATGTCACCTTCTTTAAAGAACTTCCAATGTCCCACGTTACTTCACTCTCTTAATGATATCTTTGATCGCCTTCTTATGTTTCTTACCTGTGAAGATCTCTTCGATCTCCTTTGGCTTCAACAAAGCGCGAACGTCGTCGTCCGCCATCAATTTATCTTTCAAATGCTCGCCATAACCTAAGGCATGACAAAGGCGTTGCACCAAAGCATAGGCGTCTTCACGCAACATCCCTTTATCAACCAGAGACAACAGCACATGAGAACTAAACAGTTGTCCTTGAGACGAATCAATATTGTCGAGCATGCGTTTTTTATTCACCTCAAGACCATCAAGCAAGATACTCATGCGATGGACGGCATAATCAGCAACGATGAAAGCATCCGGAAACACCACGCGCTCAACCGAAGAATGACTGATATCACGCTCATGCCAAAGAGCCACATTCTCCATTGCTGCCACGGCATAACCGCGCAACAAACGCGAAAGTCCGGTGATGTTCTCTGCACTGATAGGATTTTTTTTATGAGGCATTGCGGAAGAGCCCTTTTGACCCTTCGTAAATCCTTCTGTGACTTCACCGACTTCGCTGCGTTGAAGATGACGAAGTTCTACAGCCAAACGCTCAAGACCTGCCCCAAGCATTGCGATCGACAAAAGCATTTCCGCATGGCGATCGCGAGGGATCACCTGAGTCGCCACCGTTTCAGTTTTCAACTTCAAGCTTTTCGCAACTAAGGCTTCGACTTTTGGCGATTGACTAGAGTAAGTCCCTACGGCGCCACTCAATTTACAAATCATCATATTATCAAGAGCGTCTTTAACGCGTTCTTTATTGCGACGAAGTTCCGCCAGGAAACCCGCCATTTTAAAACCAAACGTCGTAGGCTCTGCGAACATGCCATGGGTGCGACCTGCACACAAAGTTTCTGCGTGCTTATTCACCAAACCTTGCAATGACTTTTCCAAAAGAACAATGGAGCTCATCAGAACAGCACCGGCTTCCCGGACTTGCAAACTGAAAGCCGTATCAAGAACATCAGAAGATGTCAGACCAAAGTGAACATACTTCCCATGAGGACCGATATTCTCTGCCATATTTGAAACAAAGGCGATGACGTCATGCTTTGTTTGACGTTCGATTTCGTAGATACGCTTTACATTGAAGCGTGCCTTTTGCGCAATCGTCTTTGCTGCCACCTTAGGAATCAAACCCAATTGTGCTTGAACTTGCGCTACCGCAACTTCAACTTGCATCATCTTACCGAATTTATGATCGGCATCCCACAATAGGCCCATCTCCGGGCGCGTGTATCTTTCGATCACGGGTTAGATTCCTTTCGTTTCTTTTCTTTTTGTTCTTTCAATAACTTTTCTTTCCACCAAGCTTGAATATCTGAACGAATACGCTCATTACTTGCAAATGTCGCCGTCCACGCAAAATGAGGCCACACCTCAGGACCATCCAAGTGAAGGTTTCCAAACCCCACTTGGCCACGACGAGACTTTTGAGCTGCCGCGAACACAGGGAAGCGTGGCGCACCCAACTGCGCATAAGTGTAGTAATACTCTTGAGGGAAACTTAAAACTTCTGGCGCCGCTAAAGACATACGACGGCTGAGAAGCGCACTCATGCGCGCACTTCGATTGGTCAGATACTCTTTGTTGAAGCGCTGAACTGTCGGAATACGAATCCACACATCAAACTGATCTTTCAACGATGTTCGTTGAAGCACCATCATGTTCTCGTGAGTCCACGGAGAATTCACGTCATCAATCACCACGGTATGCAACGGCAAGCTGTCACGCTCAAAGCACTCTTGAAGAGACATGCGATAGCGCACCCAACACCACTCGGATTCAAGCGGCCCTTCTGGGAAGAAGTATTTACCCAGACGCTCATTCAAGAAATAAGTTTCCTCGCTGTTAAGCATCCACACCAATTGCTCGAGTTTCAAAAGACCTTGGTTCTCACCAGCAATCTCCAGACCCGTCACAGTTTTACCTGCACCAAAAGAAGCATCGACGATCTGCTGAGGCTGAATAATTTGAACGCCTTTAGACTTTAACCAGGCAAACGATTTCTCAAGACCTGCGCGCGTGGCTTGCCGAACCAAGAATGAAGAGAACAATGGCAACGCTTCGCCATCCATCGCCCCCAAAGCATTCGGTTTATAAGTCGTCCCCGCCCACTGGTGAGCAAAATGCAAAAGCCAGCTTTGATCAAAATTGAAACTCGAAAGATTTTTATAAACGGCACGCTGCTGTTTATCTGGCGAGCTTGCCAACATCAAATCTCTCACATGAGAAGACAACGTGGAGTTTTCAATTTTGAATTTAGTCAAAGGACCTTTGAGTTCAATCGGCCCTTCCGGCAACCACATCGTGAAACCGTTATGCAACTCTTCGAACGAGTCATCGGAGTAAAGACGCTCCACTTGTGATTCTGAAATTCGTTCATTTCGGAAAAATCCAAAAGGACCCTCCAAATCTTCAGAAGGCCATACACCTAGCTTTGAAGACACGTCGACCAAGGTGGTTTTGATACCCTCTTGAGCTAACGCCGCAGCCAACCAGTGACCTCGACCAAAAGTAGAAACGATGACGATGGGATTTCCCAACTCCATGATCTGAACGACTCCCGCAAAATAGACCTAAGATATTCATTTAATTAGAAAATCTGCCTCTTCCAAAGTCAAAGGTGCGCACCGCATCTAAAGGCCATAAAGGGTCTTTTTCTTGTGGTTTTCAGAGGCCCCTCCTAAACTGATGCCTTAGGAGTCATTTATGCGTCTAATTTTATCTCTGAGCCTGCTGTTTTTAGGAGCGACGGTCCATGCTGAAGGACCTAAGAATTTCTATGAGCTTTCCGCAAATGACATCTCCGGCAAGAAGATTAACTTCTCCACTTACCGCGGAAAAGTGATCTTGGTCGTCAATACGGCCTCACAATGTGGCTTCACACCGCAACTTAAGGACCTCGAAGAGATTTACAAGAAATACGCAAATCGCGGCTTCATCGTCTTGGCATTCCCATCCAATGATTTCAAACAAGAAAAGGGCGACAATGCCACGGTGAAATCTTTTGCAGAAAAAGAGTACGGCGTGACCTTCCCGATTTTCGATAAAAACCCAGTGACAGGAAAAGACAAGCAACCAGTTTATCAATTCCTGACAGAGCAAAAATCAGGGCTGATTTTCAAAGATGTCAGCTGGAATTTCGAGAAATTCCTCGTAGATCGCAAAGGCCAAGTGATCGAACGCTGGAGCTCCATCACGAAGCCGTCTTCTGAGGCCGTCATCAAAGAAATCGAAAAAGCCCTTGCAGAACCACTTTAGTGGTCCTGCATAGTCTCACTGTGAGACACACAGACCTCTTTACCTCTGGAAATCCCACTTTTCTTTGAAGTTTTCCCCGCTTTCATTCGATAATATTCATAGGGGGAACTTGTGAAAACCACTGGGACTATTCTTCATTCCGGCCTTCTAGCTCTTTTGCTAGCGACGTGCATCTTTGCGCCTTTAACTTCTCATGCTCAATCTTCAGATCACAAATCTTACTTGATCGCGCAAACGGACCCAGATGAGGCCTACGATCCCTTTTCTGATTACAGTGAGTTCGACGAAGACTCTGATGAAGAAGCCGATGTAAACTTCTTCCGTAACGGCCGTTTCTTTACAGTGGGCTTGGCTGCCGGCTATCGCGGCTTCACTGGTAACTTTGCCGACCAATATTCAGCCGCTCCGTCTTTTGGTTTATTCCTTAGCTACTTTTTTGATTTGCGTTTGGCTTTAACTCTTGGCTTCCAAACGGGTGATCATGCGGTGAAGTTTTCCGTAAATGATCAAAACAAATGGTACAACGGTAACGTATCTATGACTTCCATCAATTTCGACTTGAAGTACTACTTGAACACTCAAAATGTAACTCGTGGTCTTGCAGATCTGAATCCGTATATCCTGGGTGGTCTGGGTCAATTCTACCGCACTTACACGATCTCTAATATCGATGGTTACAGCCGCGATTCAACGATGGGTGTCGATATCGGTGCGGGCCTTGAAATCCCCTTGATGCGCAAAAAAGCTTACCTTGGAATTCAAGCAGCTTATCATTATGTGAACTTCTCTGACGAAAACAAATCCATGGTCACTTCGGGAGAGAAACTCGATAAGAATCTTTCCGGTGACATGTACGACTTCACATTTATCTTAGGGATGAATTTCTAATAAGATTAAAAAAAAGAA
>JAGIAF010000078.1:10230-12210 GCA_017745015.1 Bdellovibrio sp.
GCTTTTTTTATTTCAACAACGCGATGATTTGCAAAACAAAACCAAGAATGATCACTCCCGGCGCCGCCCACTTCAAAACAAAGATCCAGTGCGAATACATTGAGTAACTCACAAATTTATCCCGATCGACAAAGCTCGTCTCTTTTTCTTTCTCTGAAATTCCTTTATAAAAGGCCCACAGAATTCCCAAGGCAACCAATGGCAAAAGCCAATTGATCAACAAGGAATCCAAAGACTCAATCAAAGACTTACCAGCAATTCGCACGCCCTTTAAAATCGAACTAGAAAGCGCTGGCAAAATCGTCAGGATCAACGCCACACCACCCGACCACCAAGTGGCGGGTCCACGCACCATCTCTTTATTACGGTCCACGAGATTCGAAACAACAACCTCAAGCAAACCGATACTGGCATTCAATGCGGCCATATAAAGACATACGAAGAACGCCAAACCAAAGAGTGCACCACCAGGAATTCCCAGAAGATATCTTGGCAAAACCTCAAACATCAACGCCGGATCTGTTAGAGGTACATTCGACGCTTGGAAAGCCACCGGAAAGATCATGACTACGGCAAGAAGCGAGATCAACGTATCTACCAGGGCCACACGGAAACCTGCCGTCGGAACGTGATCTTCCTCGCGCATATAGGAACCGAACGTGACCATGGTGCCGAAGCCCACTGAAAGCGTGAAGAATACGTGTCCCAAAGCATGATTCAAGGAAGACAAGGTCAATTTAGAAAAATCCGGATAAAATAGAAAACGCAAAACTTCCGGCGTTGAAGGCAGCGAGAAGGACTTCACCAGAAGCAACACCACCAGCGTCGCAAAGAGCGGCATCATATAGCTGATCCATTTCTCAAGACCCTCTTGAACACCTTTTACCACGACCACAACTGTAATCAAGATATGCGCACTCGCAAGCATCAGCTGCAACCAGCCATTAGACATCAACGCTGCAAGATTGGTTTTGCTAGCCGCACCCTCTCCATCCACAAATAATGCAACGAAGAATTGAGTCATAAAATGCAACACCCAACCGCTGATCACCGCATAATAGGAAAGCACAACCAAACTCATGATCACCGCAAGACGACCGACCCATTTAAAGGCGGGATGCGAATGCTGCCCCATCATTTTAGTGGCCACCATAACCGAGCGACGAGTGTTTTTACCAAGCATTAGCTCAGCGATAAGCATTGGCGCACCAATCGCCAATGCCATAAAGACATACAGAAGAATAAAAGCGCCGCCGCCGTTTTCACCAACGACGTAAGGAAAACGCCACAGATTCCCCAGACCGCAGGCTGAACCTACGGCCAAAAGATAGAATCCGAAACGTGTTCTCCATGAGCCGCGCTTCATCATCGACTATTCCTCGTTAGAACCGCGACGCGATTTCATACAGAAGATACGGATTGGCAAACCATGAAGATCCCAACGCTCTTTGATATGTTTGATCAAGAAGCGACGGTAGGAGTTTGTCACGCCATCTGGATGATTCGCAAACGCAATGAACGCCGGAGGACGTTGGTATGTTTGAGTCACATAATAGAATTTCACGTTCGTAACACCCCAAACCGGAGCTGGAGTTTTACGGATCGTTTCAAAGAAGAAGTCATTAAGCTCAGATGTTGGAACGCGGAAGTTGATTTGATCAGAAACCTTTTCGATCATCTCAAACAAATCGTCGATACCTTGACCTGTTTTCGCGCTCGTAAATACGACGTTAACGTCCGTAAAGAAGTGGAACACGCGTTCAACTTGCTCCCGGAATGTCTTACGGTATTCAGGAATTTCCGCGCCACCGACGTCGGATTTATTCGCGACAACGATCACACCTTTGTGACCTTCTAGAACAGCTTGCATGATACGGGCATCTTGATCTGAAGGACCTTGAGTTCCGTCTACCATCAAAAGAACCAAATCCGCTCTGCGAATAGCTTCTTGTGACTTAAAGGCCGAGATGATCTCAAGAT
>JAGIAF010000079.1 GCA_017745015.1 Bdellovibrio sp.
GCCCTTGGTAGTTTGTTGAGCTCTCAAATTCGCAAATACTTGCCCTGGGTGGAAATTGGCACGGGACTCTATAACCTTGTTCTGTGGATCTTACTCAATGGGCCCTTCTACAAAGTACAATTACCTCAAGCCCTTGTTGTCCTGGGACTCATGATCCCCGCCTTGTCCCTAGGAACTCAACTGCCTCTTTATAGCTATTATCTGCGCAAGGTTCGTTTCGGATTTATCTATGGTCTGTATCATGGCGGAGCCATCCTGGGACTGCTGGCTTTTGAAGTCTACTTCGTCCAAGGAAACTCCGTAAAAGAGGCTTTGATATTTTTAGCTGGCTGCCAAATAGGATTGGGATTGGTTTTACGTATTTTCTTGCGCCACGATTTCTTCTTAGTAGAAAAAGCACCGAGCGGCCTTTCCAAAAACCTTTTTACCAAAGAGTTCGCTCCGCAGCTCAGCGCCGTCTTTCTCATTTCCATTCTTAGCTATTACCAAGTGTTCTGGGCCCTCAAAACCCAAGTGTTCTTAACCGAGGCATTCCGTCTGCATGGAACTCTGATCTCCATGGCTGTCTTCTCTTGGATGACAGGCGCTGGATTCTTCGAAAAAATTTTAAAAAAGATTTCGAAGACTTCTCTTTTGTTTGCATGGGGATTTGCTCTTCTTGCTGTTCAAGCCTCTTTTGCATATGCACCCGCTTTCATCACTGGCCACTTTAATGGCGAACTTCAAAACTATCTTTTCTGGAGCTATGGCCTGGCGCTGTTGCTAACGTTGCCCGTCTTGTTTTCAAGTTTGATCTTTGTAAAGAGCACTCAAGAGTTAGAACCCTCCTTTCCTATTGACCAAGCCAGCGGATACTTAAATTCTCTGGCCAGCGTGGGAAATGTCATCGGCATGATTTCCGGAGCTCTGATGGCAACGTCCCTGTGGGAAAATAGCTATTTTGAAGGGGCATTGATTTTCTTAATCGTTGCTATTCTGCTGGTCTCGTTCTTTGAGAGGAAACATCTTAAGTCCACTGTCGGATTTGCACTCATGCTAGCTTTTGCTGCGGTGGCCTTTCAAAAAGAACAATCCACGCTCCTTTTGCTTCATCGTTTCAACCAAGACGATCATGTAACCAGCGAGCTCCGCACCAAAATATATTCTGAAGCATTTTCCTCTGTGGCAGTTGTAGACACCAAGTTCGACGACATCCCGGCAAAGGTTTATTTTGTCGATGGTCATCGCTCCCATGATCTTGAACGAGGCAGCGAAAATCTTGTCGGCCTTCTGCCAAGAAAGTATTTTAGTGAGCGCTTGAAGAACTCTGCTGTGATCGGCATCGGTACGGGACAAACTTCTTGGGGTGTCTCTGCAATCAGTCAACACGTAGACCTCGTGGAAATTTCTCCAGCGGTCATTAAAAATCTGGATGTTTTTAAAGACTACAATGGCGAGCTTTCTGAAAAGAAAAATACTTCCATCCATCTCATAGATGGGATGAGCTTTCTGCGTGAATGCAAACCTGGAACTCTTGACCTGATCGTTAATACAGCAACCTATCCAGGTAATTTCAACGCTGCCAAACTCTATACTAAGGAGTTTGTGGAGCTTGCGAAAGATTGTCTGAATTCCCACGGCGTGTACCAGACATACTTTGATAACTCCACGGTACAAAACTGGGAACAACTCGCCGACTTCTTGGCGCCCCTTCAAGAAAGTTTCAAATATATCGATGTCATTGCCAATCCATATCCGATAGTGATGGCTTACAATGAAGATCGCAACCTTCCGCCCGAAAGCGTGGATTCATTCCTAAATGATGAAGACTTGGCATTTTATCAAAAAAACCTCAAACACCGCCCCGTGTTCGGTCGCTGTCTTCCGATCTATCGCAGAATTCCAATTTATCCTGATGGCAGAATGAACACGTTAGACAGAGCTGTCTTGGAAGCAAACTCCATCAAGAATATTTTGAAGCTCATGAAACCCAGCGAAGATGCGATCTTCGCGAACTATTCTGAGCTCCCAATCAGCTACACTTGCTATTAGTAATCTTTAGGATAGGACAACAGTAAATCTGTCGAGTTCGTACGGCTGGTTTCAATCAGAAGATTGTCATCAGTAACCATCTTCGCCGGAGTCGAAACTTCGCGATCATTATACTCAATCCAGGCCCTCACAACCTTTTCAGCATCCCAGAAATCCTCAGGCGTTTTCAACAAAGCTTCATCCCAAGAGAAACTTGGTAATAACCCAGCAACCGAAGCCATAGAAACCGCCGGCCACTCTGGCAATGGCGAATTGCTGCCAATAAAGATAATCCCGTCATAAGAATACCCCGGCATCAATCGAAAATAAGGAAAAGATTTTTGAGCGGTATAGATCAAAGATTTAAGATCCCTTGGCGCCCCGAACAAGAGCTGCGCGTAAATGCCCCCTGGATTCAGATGACCACGAACAATTTCATAGAAATTCTTAGACATTAAATAAGTGGTCCCTGGCCCATAGGGATCCACATTCACCGTGATAATGTCCCATTTTTTACTTGAAAGAGCGATATAACTGCGACCATCATCCGCCACATTCTCAACTCGGGGATCTTTAAGATAATCGGTATCTTTAAAAGACAAAAGACTTTGCGCCTTTAAAACCAAAGGTAAAATATCGACACTGGTAATATTTTTGACTGCAGGAATTTTAACGAAAGCTTCCGTGGTTAAACCATACCCCATCCCTACGACAAGCACATCATCCACTGATTTTGAAAGCAAGGCTGGGAATAACGCCAGGTTTCTTTGTACCATGGCGGTCTCACCAAATCCGTAAGGTGCAACCAAGGTGGCATAGTTATGAAACATGGCCCAACGATTTATCGGAATATTATCTTTCGGATTGAGCGGAATCACATTCAAATAACCAAACTCATCTTCCGCTTCAAATAAGGCCGAAGTTGCAGGATTTAGGTTCGCGGACCTTGTGCCAATAAAGGCAATAAGCATCACGGACACAAAGGTCGTCGAAAAACGCGACGGACCTCTCAAAAACAGAACAGAGCCCAAAAGTCCCAACAGAATCAGAGAGATAAATAAGAACTTAAGACTGTCGATAGTGCCCAGCCAAGAGAATAAAATATAGGTCGAAACCAAACTTCCCAGAACAGAGGCGAAGGTATTTACATACACGGCTTGCGATAAGCTGCGCGTCCTCTGCAATGGAGTGCTCGCACCCGTTTGAATAACTTTAAGGGACAACGGAAAGCATAAACCTAACAGAAGACCCGGCAAAATCGCGATCAAAAGCAAGACAACTAAAAAAATCACCTGCACTGTTTTTGCATAGGGATGAGACAAATCGATGCCGACGGAAATCGCCTGAGGCAACAACACAAATCCGGCGGCGGCCAAGAGGCCCGTGAAACGCAGAATAAAAAGAACCGCATTCAATTGGCTGGAGGTTTTAAGTTTGGACAAACGCGGACTTAAGAAAGCTCCTAACGCCAAGGTCAAAAGTAAAACCGACAAGACCAGAGAATGAACATAGATTCTTCCACCCAAAAACAAATGGGCTAAGCGAAACCAAATTTGTTCAAGGCTTAATACAAAAAATCCACTCAAAGCACTTAAAGCCAACGCCCAATACTTGATCGCCTGTGGAGAATACTCCCCGATTTCAAGAACCACTGACGGAGCTTCGTCTTGGACACTCTTAGGAGTGAACACAAATTTTTGACGAATAAAGAGCGCCGCGGCCAGAACGTTTAGAAAAAAACCAAAATACAACGTCCCGGACAAGCCGAAATTGTAGACCAAAATCACATAAGACGAAAACGCCCCCGCAGCCCCGCCAAGACAATTAGCCGCATAGAGCCACTGATGGTCTTTCGCAGAGGCAAATTTATAACTCATCAGAGGAAAAGAAAGTCCCATCAAGAATGTCGCAGGAAAGATAAATACACCTGTCATCACAAAATGACTGACAAGCTTCGGCAACGAACTCGCTCTTAAAATATGCGCAAGACCTTCGGGTGCACCCATCAAAAACAAAAAGCCCAGGGCAATCACCAGTACAATGCTGATTTCACAGAACGCGTACAATGGAAGCTGTTTTTTGGAGTCACGCTGCAAGAGCTTGGGTGCAGAGGCCGTCCCAAGTCCCAAGCCCAACATGAAATGCGCAATCACGCAGGAAATAGATAATGTTGTTCCACCGAGAATAGAAGAGAAAGTGCGTATCCAAAGGATCTGATACAGCAACCCCGCAAATCCGGTCAGAAACATCGCGGTCATACCTAACTTAAATGCTCTTGATTTCAGAATGCCCTCCTTACCTGCTTGTCAAAGATGCTATCAATGGACTAGCCTTATTTCTATGGAAATGTGCAATGACTAAAAGAGCCGAACTCATTCTTATTTTGTCCTGCGCGGTTTTGTTTTTCGCAAGCTTCTTGGTCTATCCACTTTTCCCTGTTCAGCGCTATCCACTTTTTGCCGATGCACCCACGCAGTATGAGACCTATCAAATTCTCAACAGTGAGGGCATTCGCATTCCATTATCACTTTTAAATTTGCAGAACACATACGATGGCGACCCCACGTTCCTGGTAGGTCGTCTGCCCGCAACGGCTTACAAGTGGGGCCATGTATTAACGGCTCCTGAACTTGAGAAGCATCTGAACTCCTTAGATGAAGAGCTTCTCGCCGACATTTCCTACTTATGCATTCAACGCTCCGTCTTTGGAACTTTGTCAGACGACTCCTTTGGAGTCACAGCTCTGGATCACTTCGTTTGGAAAGACAGAAAGATCTCTAGCGATCCTACACTCTTTGCCTCTAGCTGTGCGACGGAGGTGAATCAATGAGATGGCCTAGCACAAAAAAATACTTTAATGGCTTCCGCATTTTGACTTTACTTTCCTCACTGGCATTAATGATGGATCAAATCTTTATTCGCTGGCGCATGGATGGAAAAATTCAGATCGTATCCTTGGCAGGATTTTTACCTGAGCCCCTAATGACTTCACATCTGCTCTTTCAAGCCATCAGCGTTCTATTTTTGGCAAGTGGACTTTTATGGCTATTCTGCATTCAACCAAAATGGACATCCATCCTCAGCGTTGTTCTTTTTATTTTTTCAACTTCGCTCTATTTGCAAAACGAACCCTTCGGTGATCACCGGCAGTCTGTTTTCTGCTTCCTATTGATGATTCTTGCCGCTCGAGAGTTCCAACTCTTAAAGCATTACTTCTTCCCGGTGGCCGCAAGCATTGTGGTTTCCTTCTACTTCCTCGCTGGCTGGGAAAAGATCTTTTATTCCGGGCTCTCTTGGGTCAACGGAACCAGCCTGCAAGTATTTGTGCACTATATGGGCTACGGGAACTCCCACCTCCGTCACTGGATTTTACAAAGTGCGACCGTCGCGAAATTCCTTCAAGCCGGAATCTTGATACTGGAGTGTGGCTCCATCTTTTTATTTGGTCCGCGTTTTTTGCGTTGGGCTTGGCTCATCGGACTCGTGGGTTTCCATATAGGTATCGAAGAGATCTTCGCCTATCGCTATTTCCTGCATTTGTTTTTAGTTCTCTATCTTTTTGCTCTGCCTGATATTCTAGAAAGACGACATGAGAAAAACGCTTAGTCCTCGCCTTGATTTCACTTATCTTATTTGGTTTGGAGTCCCGGTTCTGCTGTACCAAATTCTGATCTCTCGTATCTTATCGCAGATTTTCGGCAGTTTGTTTTTCATTCAGCTCTTTTTAATTGCGGTCGCTTACCTTGGAACGGCTCTTGGGTCCTATTGGAGTTTGCGTCTGCATTTGAACTTATCTAAAAGCCACGGCTGGTTGGTGATTTTAAATTTGATTCTCTTGGGGTTTAATCATTGGAGCACGGAGCTCTTAAAACTTGAAACCCTCAGCCTTATCCTTGGATTTGCGCTGTTCTTTGCGATTTCTTTCGTTTCCTCTTTGCTTTTGCCACTTTTCTTTGAGGAGCAAAAACGCCAAGGTTTAGAGACAACCACTGTTTTCAATAGAGTCTATTTCTATTTCCATCTCTTAGTGGTTGCGGCCCTTATCTTTGTAGAGCTTGGCGTGCTGCACACTTGGGGTATTCAAACCATCCTCTGGATCCTGACCGCGGCAGAATTTTTCTGGAGTCTTTATTGGCGAATACAATGTACAGAGAAAGCGGCTCTTGCCGCAATACCTCTGCGCTCTCTTAAGGATGAACTCTATAAGTCCAAAGATTTGATTGCACCACTTTTTGCTTTCTCAGTTATTAGCGGCATTATTCAGTCCATTCTTTATCGCCAAGTTCAAAACGTCCTAGCTCCCCTGGCATTCCACTATTCTCTTTATCTTGCCGCCCTGGTGTTGAGCTGGGCCCTTTCCAGTTTGTGGTTTAGAAGCAAAAGGGGGTACCGTTGGTTGAACTGGTTGCGCTTCAAACAAAACTCGGGGCTTTTGGTCCTGGCACTTTTGGTGTGGAGCTTATCATGGCCCGTCTTCTGGTCAGTGATCTTAGATCATCTGACCCTGCCCCCCGCATCCCTTTATATTTTCGTCATCCGTGCAAGCTTTGCCTTGGGACTTATCCTTCCCACGGGTTTTTTCTTTGGCAGTCTTTTGCCTCTGGTAAAGAAAGAAAACGAACACATTCCTTTGGGAACTTATCTGAGCGTTAACTCCCTCGGAAATGCCCTGGGAATTTTGCTGTTTATCTCTTTCCTCTTCGAAGTTACCGGAATATTTCAACTCTGGTCTCTGCTGGGGCTGGCATGCCTGATCTTCGCCCTCAGAACTCCCAAAGCCAAAACGGTCACGGCTACTGGAGTTGTGGTCCTTTGTCTTCTGACTTACTTCTTAACCAAAGAATATTCCTGGGACTTAGGCAGCTATCCCCATCGCAGCTTCAATCGCTGGGTCCAAGACACTCATTCTTTGACTGATGTTAAAACCTTTAAGCATCGCTCAAGCCAAGTAAGCTTTGTAGAAATTAATCATCGTTACAACTTGATGATCATGAATGGACATCACTCCATCAATCTTCCCAAGGACAATGAATACTCGTTATCAGATACATTGATGGGACTGACTCCTCTGCCGTTTGTAAAGAACTTCGATAAGGCTTTGGTGATCGGCTTGGGCACAGGCGCAACTGCTATGGGTTCGGCAGCGACTTTCAATCACACTGATATCGTCGACCTCGATCCGACAATGCTTCAAGTGGTCGAGTTTATGAAACCCGTGGCGCAACGGTTGCATTCCAAGAAAGTGAAGTTTATCGAGGCCGACGGCCTCACGTTCCTGCGCACGAACCAGCAAAGCTATGACTTGATTATCAACAACGTTCCTTCGCCCGTTTACTTTACAGCGGCGAAACTTTGGAGCCGCGAGGCCCTTCAGTCCGTCTATGATTCACTCACTGAAGACGGAATTTTTGCCCAATGGCTCGACGGTGAGCTCACTCCCGAAAGCTTAGACATTCTGATGCAAACCTCCCAAGGGCTCTTCACTCATTGTGATATGTTCTTCTTGAACTATAACTTTTATAGTTTAGTTTGCAGCAAAGGCGATAAGCCACTCACATTAAAAACCCATCCAGAAATTGCGGCGACTCTGATGCAAACCACGCCCGAGCTTTATTCCCAGTTTTTTGAAGGTCTCCGCTGGCCCGCAGTTCCGATAAAACCGCAACACAAGGATGTTCCCATGAACACCTTGGACCGTCCTTATATGGACGTTCTGGTGGCGATTTCCCCGCCGGGATGGTTGAACAACGATAAAGTCGACCATGTGGCTGCGCGCTTTGAGCTTCCGCAACTTCTTACTCCCCAACCAGGAAAGACCTTCCCTCCTGAAATGGAGAAAAAATGTCGCCTGATGGCAGAGTGGATTTACCATCACAAGTTCCAAATCTTCGGCGAGCAATGCGCGCCGCTGTTTTAATTTAAAAGACGCCTCGCAAAATAGTCTCCAGTCCAGGCATTTGCCCCGCTTCCAAAAATGGTGCTACACTGCGGGGCAAATACTTTCTAGAAGGCAGCTCCATGCAAAATAAAGTCGTAAAAATTGGCAATATCGAAGTCGCAAACAACAAACCGTTCGTGCTCTTTGCAGGTATGAACGTTCTAGAATCTCGCGACATGGCGATGCAAGTGTGTGAGCACTTCGTTAAAATCACGGACAAACTTAAAATCCCTTACGTTTTTAAATCTTCTTTCGACAAAGCCAACCGCTCTTCTATCCACTCTTACCGCGGACCGGGCATGGAAGAAGGCCTTAAGATTTTCCAAGAATTGAAAAAATCTTTCGGCGTCAAAGTCATCACAGACATCCACGAAATCCACCAAGCAAAACCAGTGGCTGAAGTCGCTGACGTGATTCAATTGCCCGCGTTCTTAGCCCGTCAAACCGATTTGGTGGAAGCCATGGCTCGCACTGGCGCCGTGATCAACGTGAAAAAACCCCAATTCCTTTCTCCAAGCCAAATGGGCAACATCGTTGAAAAGATCGAGGAATGCGGCAACGACAAAGTGATCCTTTGTGAACGTGGCTCATGCTTTGGTTACGACAATCTTGTAGTGGACGCTTTGGGTTTCAATATCATGAAGAAGGTTTCTAAAGGCTCACCGGTTATTTTGGACGCCACTCACGCCCTTCAATTCCGCGATCCAATGGGAGCCGCTTCCAGCGGTCGCCGCGGTCAGGTGGCCGAGCTTTCTCGTGCCGGTCTTGCCGTGGGCTTGGCAGGGCTTTTCATTGAGGCCCATCCCAACCCCAATGAAGCAAAGTGCGATGGCCCTTCTGCTTTACCTCTATCCAAAGCGGAACCGTTCTTGGCGCAGATGAAAGCTCTCGACGACCTTGTTAAGAACTTCCCAGAACTCAATACAGAGGCGTAATTTTTATTACATCTCGGCAACAATTTGATTGCATTCACCTGTATTTTCTATAAAAGGGCCCTCTCTTTAAAAACAAGCGAGGGTTCGAGAGTTGAAAACATTGGGTGCTTTGACGGTTGTATTGGCATTGTTCGTAACTGGTTGTGGTTCTAAAACAAACACAATCTCTTCTTCTAAAACTCAACACGGAATTATCGGTGGCGAGTTAGTTTCCTCTCAAGATACTCTTTCTAAAAGCATCGTTGGTATCTATGATGACAACGAAGGCTTCACTTGCACAGGCACTCTTCTTCCCGACAATATGGTCGTAACTGCCGCTCACTGCGTTGGTAAAAAGACAAAAGGCGTTTTCATCGTTTTCGCTCCAGATATGGAATCTCTTTTGAACTTGGGACCTAAATTCCTGACTCACGAATCCGTACGTGCGGTAGTTGGTATGCGCGCCCACCCTGACTTCCACCTTTCTCAAGACCCATCTGTTCCGGGTAACGACATCGCTTTGATGAAGTACGAAGGCACCACACCAGAAGGTTACGTTGCAACTAAAGTTGTTACGGATCTATCTTTGATCAAACCCGGTGCGGAAACGATCTTGGCTGGTTATGGCGTTGAAAAAGACACTGTGATCGAAGTAAACCCTAAGAAAATTAAAAACCTTCAAAAGCTCATCGATGCTGGCGTCGTTTTCTGTGACTCTGATGATGCTCGTTTTGCGAAAGAATGCGTTCGCGAAGAACTTGAAGGTCCTGCAATCTTGAAAGCAACAACTGTTGTGATCAATTCTATTCCAAATGATAAAGAAGTGATCTTGGATCAAACTCAAGGTCACGCTGCTTGCTCTGGCGACTCTGGTGGCCCGGCCTTCATCAAAGTTGGTGACGAGTATCAATTGTGGGGCGCTACAAGTCGCAGCGGCCTTGGTTGCAACACAGACATCGTTTACACAAACGTTTTGTCATACGCTGATTGGATCAAAACAACGGCATCTTTGATGAAGATCTACTAAGGCTTCAACATAAAGATCTCGGACTCTTTCGTCTTTTTGTCCTGAACTTTAATTCTGATATTCGATTTCTGAGGGATAGCATCCTTAAACTGGTAAGTGCCCTCGGAAGTCGTCATCACATTCAAAGCCCTCGCCATGCCGTTGGCGTCAATCGCTTCGGCTGTGACATCGTAATTAGCCGCACTGATCCCCTTTAAAGGATACCCGACCAGGGACACCTTAAACTGTTTGGGAGTGGGCTTATAATCTATGGAAAAGAGTCGTCCATATCGCGGCACGATCGTATTCGGGAAATACGGCCCCTCATCCTGAGAGAGCGCCGAAAAGCCGATCCAAAAGAAGGCCATCAAGATAACGATAGATTTTGCGAGCAAGGTCATGACCGCCTCCTCACGTATTGATTTATTTTCCCATAGCAAGATCCCGAAAAACAGTCCGCATTGCTTGCCAGTTAGCACAACCTCGAGATATCTTTCCGGCATGACTACGGACCAAAATCGCAACAAACAACTTCGCAATGTTATGATCGCAATTTTTCTCGCCGCTGTTGTGGTGATTGGAATTGTATTGAGTCTCTATACATATTTGGTTATGCCATAAGTCCCTGTCTCACTCTGAAACTGACAACCTAGACCTTTTATTACTAATAAACTAGATCGTGTTAAGACTGCCAAAGTTTAACCGATAAAATCAACATGAATAAGATCATGTTTATCTCCGCTTTATTATTGAGTTCTTCCGTTGCTTTCGCAGATTGGGCAAAAGAGTCGGATTTTCCATTCGTTATTCTCAACTCTGAGGATCTCATCACCATCGATAAAGATGGATTAAGTGAATCAACTTTCACTAGCGAATACCAAGCAGTAAACGAAGAAGGTCGCAACTTTCTTGTTCTTCAGTCCTATCCCATATCACCTGACTCCTCCTCCGTGACTTTCATAAAGGGTTTCAGCAAAACCAACGATGCCATCACTATGGTAAACCCCAAGGATATCAAAACCCGTAATTCTTCTGTTAAAAGCGGCCTGACCAACAGACAGGAAATGATTATTCCTTTCAGCAATATTCAAATCGGCTCGACCGTCAGCTACACCGTCCGCGAAAAAGAAAAGAAGAATCTCGTAAAAGGACTCTTTCATAGAAAATATATTCAAGGACTTCGAGCGCCTGAAAAATCAGGTAAGGCCAAAATCAAATCTCTTCTTCCACTCTATGTTCATATCAATGACCCGTGGCAAAGCATTCAGTCGAAGCAATACAAAGATGGCAAATATTTTGTTTTTGAATTTGTACAAACCAAACCTCTTTTCAAAATGCCAACGGAGTTCAATCCGATTTTGAAGAAAGACAGTGTTACTTCTATCGATATCAGCACAATGAACAACTGGAGCACTTTTTCCGCGACTTTGGCGGAAAAATACGAAAGTAGTTTGAAGACCAAGATTTTTCCACCCGCTTATAACTCCATTATTGAAAAAGCTAACAAAGCTCCAAGCATTCACGAAAAGATCGACATCGTCACTTCAGAGCTGGCAAAAATAATGACTTACTCTGGTGATTGGACAAGTTTTGAAAAAGCTTTTATACCAAGAACTCTCGCCCAAGTTGCTTTACTGAAAACCGGAGATTGTAAGGACTTTTCAGTCGCGACAACTGCCATGCTTCGAAAAATGGGGATCAAAGCGAACATTGCCATGGTCAAGCGCTCAGATAGCAGTCAAAGCAATATGACCTTTCAGCGTTTCTCGGATATTGTTGATCCAGGATACTTCAATCATGCTATCGTGAAGGTCAAAGATGGAGAAAAGACCATCTGGGTAGACCCTACAAATATCGTGAGCAACTCATCCAATGTTTTCACAGACATCGCAGGTTCTTCTGCAGTTGAAATCTCAAAAGATTCACCAGGCTTAGAGACCATTCCCGTTCCACCCTTGGGAGCAACACATCTTGCATTCGATAAAACTATTAAAATTAATGCTGATGGTTCGGCGGATACCGTAACAAACTTTGACGCCACTGGCGATTTCGTGAAACTTTTGCTCGAAACCTCATTTGCCAAAAACGAAGAAACTGCCAAGAAGTATTTAACAACGCTCCTGCGCTCCGACTCTAAAAATTCGAAGGCTGTTTTTGAAGGCGTAGATTTCAAAACTCGCTTATCGAAAAAATTTAAAGGTGTCCAAAACTCTTTTGGAGAAATTATTATTCATGACAAGGGCGGCCAGAAG
>JAGIAF010000007.1:0-6070 GCA_017745015.1 Bdellovibrio sp.
GCCGTCATAGACTTTTCATAAGCCCATAAGTCGATTCCATTTTGTAAACGACCGTTATTGACGGTACCAATCGCTTGGTTCGCATAGCGTGGAAAATCAGCCGGCAATGGCGCTGGGCGATCCTCAGGCTTTTCTTCCTTTGGGATTGGCGCAGGTTTAGGTTGAGGAAGCGGCTTTGGCTGCTCTTTTTTGGGAGGATCTTTCTTAGGTTCCTCTTTTTTCGGCGGGTTCACCTTTGGAGGATCCTGCTTAGGATCTTCTTTTTTAGGCTCGTCCTTTTTTGGCTCTTCCTTCTTCGGCTCTTCCTTTTTAGGATCCTGATTTTTAGGCTCCTCTTTTTTAGGTTCTTCCGCTTTAGGATCTTCCTTCTTTGGCTCTTCTTTTTTCGGCTGCTCTTTTTTAGGTTCGTCTTTCTTTGGCTGTTGTGGGATGGGCTTTACATCGAATGTTTTATCGATGTCGTCTTCAAAATCCACAGAGTAGCCAGGACCGTCTTGAGCAAAGTCTGTATCTTCATGGAAATCATCATCATGGAGTTGATCATCACTTGGATCTTCTGGATCCGGAACAATCTCTGCCAAATTCTGGATTTGATGATGATAGATTTTCTCATCGTAGGCGACATAGATATCGACATAGGAATTTCCGCAGTCGCCATTGACACCAAGGCAAGTGGCTTTAGCGGCAATCTGCATACCCTCAACACCTACTGATGTCGATGGCTTCAGAACGACAGTATCTTCATCGGCAGCGGTTCCAATAAGATCCAAATCAATGTCGATTTGCTCTCTAGAAAGAACAGGCTGAAGGCGCAATTTACCTTTGAGGGAATACTTCTTAGTACTCGCTTCCCAATCAACCTTCATGTCTTGAGCTTGAGTCAAACCCTCATATACTTGGTATTTTCCGGCCTGATGTACGATGGGACCATCGTCAAACTTTTGCGTGTCTGAAACAGACGCTGGCTGCCCGCCTCCGCTTGGGGCGCAGGCTGTGAAAAAGAACGCTGTAATGAGGGTGAGTCCAATGACTAACTTCATAGCTTCCACTAACAGTGCACATTCCATGCTTTCTGAGAGTGGTTTTATTTAGATTACAGAACAAAAAGGGGTGTCGAACTTTTTGATAGGGCCAAAAAAAGGGGCCGTATCTTGCGATCGGCCCCTCGGAAAAGCTTAGAATTTAAACAGGAAACTAAAGAAGATCTGTAGAGCCTTGGCACCCCAAAGCGTTGATTCTCTTCTTGATCAATGCAGCCCATGCATTTGATTTTTCGCGGATGATATTTGCTTTCATCGCACCCAAATCAGATTGGAAATTGCCAACACCGATGTTCGTTTGACCGCCACGGCACATTTGCACCAAGGCAGAGTCTTCAGAACGGTTGTCATAGATATAACCATCGATCATTTGGCAGAAAGATTCTACCGCAGCCAAGTGGTCAATCGCCGTCACGTAACGGTTCCAAACGTCAGAGATTTCACGGCAAGTATCCACATAAGCGCGAGAATCTTCTTTCAACAAGGAAGGAACAAACGTCTCAAGGTTCGCAGCTGAAGCGCGATCTGCCTTGATTTGCTCTGCAGTCAAAGTTGCTTGAGAGCCGTAGTATGCCGGCGGAGTTGAACCCGCTTTAGTCATTTTGTAAGCACGGTTTTGCAAAGACACGACACCTTCTTTAAATTTAGAAATCGCAGCTTTATGAAGACCCACTGTGTAGTTGAACCAAGCAAGAACTGGTGAAGAGATACCTAGAGTGCGGTTCGCGAACAAACCACTTCTCAAACGATCCATTTCGGCATCGATCTCAGATTGGCTGAAATGAGAAGCATAGTTTCTCAAGTTATCCAAAGAGTTGCTGATACGAGCCGCTTGTTGTTTTTGTTGTTGTTCTGCAACCAAGCTAGCTTGGATTTTTTGGAACTCAGGGCTGTTTTTCAACTCTTTATCCAAGTTCGCACGAGCCATTTTCAAAAGCTGACGAGACAAAGATGCAGATTGCTCAACAGTCTCAAGCAATGATTTCGCAGCGCGAGCACATGGAGAGAAGTCTGAATTGAAGTTGAAGCGAGTTGTCGCCATTTTGTTCAAGCTGCTGATCGCGATGTCAGCAGACGCTTTCAAAGCACGAGCTTGAGGAACTTTTGTTGAACCGTAAACTGCCAATGCTTGGTCTACGCTGCTCAACATAATAGACACATAAGTCGTGTTGTCTTGTGAGTCTGCCGCCAATTGGATACCGAATTGGCAGATTTTAACATCGTCAGATGTACCAAGAACGAATTGTTTATCAGAAGCAAGTTGTGGGTCTGCAGACTTCAAATTGCCTTCAACTACCACAGACGTTTGGTTCAAAGCGCTGTTACGAGACATCAAGCTGTTTGTAGAGTTAGAAACACCAGAGTATTTCACGCTCATCAAGTTACGAGCTGATTTCATCGCGTTTGAAAGTTTCAAGATTTGTTCGTCACGAGATCTCATGATGAACTTATATTTTTGATCCAATCTGATGTATTGGCACGTGTTCTCAAGAACCGCGCGGCGAACCGATGGATCTTGGATTTTTGTAGAATTCTCCGTCACGATTTTAGACATGCTAGAGATCGCGCTTGTGATCACAGAACCACCTACGATGAATGGAACAGCTGCTGTACCACCCGTCATAGAAGCCGCCATCAAAGCGTACGGAGTTAAACCGTTGATCATGTCGTTGATCGCAAGAGCAATTTGCCCCCCGCTCATTTGATCACGGCACGTTGACTTCATAAGATCTGTATTCGCGAAAGTTGTCGCCAACGTGTTGGCAGCACGAATTGCTGAGTCTACTGTGCTTACGATTTTAGGAACGTCTTCAGGTTTTACATTCTCTGGAGTGTCCAAGTAAGGTTGGATGGAAGCAATAGCATCAGTGATCTTCTTGTTGTTATCGATAACTGATTGCGCGCTCAACGTGCTGCCGTTACAACTTGGAGAGCTGACTGCTTGGTTCAAAGCATTCGCTGCTGCCAAGATGTCTGAGTAATCGTTGTTTGTGAAAAGGTCACATTTGAATTTTGCAGATGCCGCATCCGTAGTTGGCTTAATTGTCACTGGCAAACCAGAGCTGTTGCCAGAGCCTGCAACCGGAGCCTGTGTGCTTGGAGCCGGCGTCACATTGGGCGCGCTAGGAGCATTGCCCGCTGGCGGCTGAATCCCAATTTTAGGTTGCGTTGGGAAGAGCTTATCAATGGGATCACCATTTGTAGGAGCTACGTCGATCGGGAATAGGCCGGTATCAACACCGTCACCACTCTTTACCGAATTATTCTTGTTTTGAGCAGCTGCAACTTGAAGTTGAAGTGCCATCAACACGGAAAGGCCAATGCGACCCCATTTCATAGAAACTCCTTAAAAAGTGAAAACTTTGAAAATCCGTCGAAATCCGCATTGCACTTAAAGTGCCAGGGACTTCAACAAACCCAAACGTTCTCAAAGGGTTAATGTTGTCAGGGTTCTAGACAGACTATGAAAAAGGGTCAAAAAGAAAGTTATAGTTGCAAATATTTTAGGAGCTTTTCACGCAGCTCACCGTTGTTGATCTGATAGAGATCGCCATGATGTCCACCGGGAACAATCCACAGTTCCTTGGGCTCCAATGCCGCCGCAAACATCTCTTTGGAGCTCTCCACTTCCATGACCGGATCTTGATCCCCGTGAATAAAGAGCATCGGAATCGGCGCTATCTGCGATATAGGCTCCGGAGAGTACTTATCGCTTAGAACTGCATAAGTAAGAGGCTGTCCTAACCAAGTAATCCAAGAACGACTCAGAACTCGACGGCCCATTTTTTGGTACGAGGAAAAGCTCGCCTCGACGATCACATTACGAATCTCTAATGAGCCTTTGAGTTCCTCCGCCGCTTTCATCGCGACAATGCCACCCAAGGAATGGCCATAAATAATCAGAGGCCGTTTTTCTCGATTGGCTTTCAACCACTCTGCCGCCGCAACCCCCGCTGCCACCGTATTTTCGGAAGTGGGCTGCCCGCTGGATTGCCCGTACCCTGGATAGTCAAAAATCAAATAGTTGTAGCCCTGACTTGGAAGCCAATAGAACATCATGAAATGCGTGGAGATGTTTTCCGCATTGCCATGAAAAAACAAAATCGTGCCTTTGCTCTCTTTTTGGGAACTTGGAAAATACCAAGCGTGAATGTTATCACCCAAAGCACTCTTGAAATGAACGTCCTCGTATTTCAATTGAATACGGTTGGGATCGTAGAACTTCTCTTTCTGAGGATAATAGAAAAAAGACTGGCATCCTGTCAGAAGTAAAGCCAACGCGCCGAGCCTCAGAAATTTAGAGCAGAGCCATGAAAAGTTCGTCATAATCTGATCATGAAGCGTTTTGAACATGCCTGGCAAGATTTTAGATGGGTGGATATTGAAGCTCCTGAACAAGCTGACTTTGTAAAGCTTGCGGAGGAATTTAATTTACCTCTTGCTCCCCTTGCTAACAGTATGGATCCCGAGCACTTGCCCTTGGCAGAATTCTTTGGCGATGTGACTTACTTTATTTTGCGGCACTTTGATGTGCATGCAAAAATCACCGCCGGTACTATGCAACTCTTAACGACGAAATTGGTTTTCTTTGTCGGCAAAGATTTCGTTCTGACTTTGCATCGGGCTCCCCTGGCCTGCATTGAAGATAAAAAGCAAAAAGTTGCCTTTGAAAATATGCCCATGGCTGATTTGATCAGCCGACTGTGCTTGAAAGTTTTGAAAAGCTTTGAGGCCCCGTTGGATGAGCTGGTTTCAAAAACAGAGATGATCGAAAGCCGCGTCTTTGCCCTTCGTCGTCGCAATATTTTGCGCGAAGGTTATCAAGTCAAACGCCGCACTTCTGGATTTAGAAAAGTCTTTAAATTTACCAATGATGTCTTCACCAAGTTACAATTGCACCCGGGGTTCCCGGTGGCCAATTTCGATACGATACGTGATCCCCTCGACCGCCTGATCTTTGATAGCGACAGCATTCTTGAAGAGATCACCGGACTTTTGAATTTGCATTTGGGATTGATGTCGCAAAAGACCAATGAAGCCTCTTTGAAAACCAACGAAGTGATGCGCGTCTTGACCGTGGTCTCGATTTTCTTCTTGCCGCTGAATTTTATCGCGGGTGTTTACGGGATGAACTTCGAGCATATGCCCGAGCTAAAAAGTGAGTATGGATACTATATGACCTTAGGAGTTATGTTCCTAATCGCTTTAGCAATCTTAGGTTGGGCCTACTTTAAAGGCTGGCTGCGCAAGGAAGACTTCTAGTTCTTCCCAGCTTCAACTCTTTCACTTAACGGATAGAAGTTATAGTGCAGCTGATACAATTGGCGGCCGTCTAAATCCGAAAAATCATGACGAGCCAGCACTTCTTTGGCGAAGTCATCCAATCGCTTATTGAGTTCCTTGATTTCAGAATCATTCATTGCAAAGAACAACGAGCGAAATCGGCGAGCTTCTGCAGGAAGATCCATGGCTTTCTCTGCACCATCAAAGAGATTCTTATAAAAGGCGCGCATACCTTGGTCTTTGAATTTATCGCTGACTTTGAAGTTGGGTGTTGTAATCGTGAAATCCCCTTCTGCTTCGCTCAACAATCCAAATTGCTTTAAACGCAGAACTGCCTCGTCAATTTCCTGAGCTGTCACACCCAATTGACGAGCCAAAGATTCGGCGTCTTTCTTAACATCTTTGAACGACAGCAAAGAATGAAGTTTTGGAAGCAACGGATGCGACAAAAACTCGGCGCTAAGCTCTAAAGGTTCTTGTTCAAAATCTTGCCGCACGATACTTACCAGACGGGACCCCAGAATTTCCTTCTCTGCTGAACTTTTACTCTGTGAATAGGCCGCCAGAATCAAAAAGTAGTCGATGTCGTCGGCTGCCAGCTGCAAAACCTCTACGAGCTTTTTCAAGATCTCTTGGTGAATGGGTCTGCGACCCAAAACCATCAATCTTAAATAAGCTTTATTCTTAATTCCTAGCTGAGACGACCAAGTTGCGTAAGAGAAATTTTTATTCATACTCTTACGATA
>JAGIAF010000007.1:6080-7662 GCA_017745015.1 Bdellovibrio sp.
GATAGAAATCTTGAAGATATTGAGAAATGCTGAGGTACTTTTTTAACTTCGGCTTCATTGGAAAATTCTCTGCTGATTCACAGACTCGAGGCAATTTCTTTTTGAAATTCTCAAGATACTTTCGGTAATCATCTTGATTACGGATAAGCCTCATTTCCCCTTTTTTTCACACAGTGTATAGTTCACCAACAGGGTCGTTTCACTGAGGGCCTCTTTAGTCCAAATAGAGAAATGGCATTGCAATTGCAAACCCGCCTCGCATCCGCCTAATTGCCTCACCCACCGTGAACTCGTTAGGCCCAATAAACTAGGAGTAACGAATGAAACTTTTAATGACTATGGCAAGTTTGGTATTGGCTGCGAATGCTTATGCGGGTACCGGTGACTATGGTTCCGCTGGCAGCGCTCCAGCTTCCGTCAATTCAACGATCGATCAAATTGAGAAGGTCAACTCTCAAGCTGATGCACTCTCTATCTTGGATCTTTGCCGCATCCTTTCAACTAAAAATGACAGCATTGAATGGGGCAAAGCAGGAGTACAAATCAAGTGCTACCAAACAGTTAAAGGCTTAATCGAAATCCGCGCAACTAACAGCCAAGGCACATTGTCAGTCTTTGCAAATCGCTATGACAAAACAGTGCTTGAGACTACGGGTGCAGATGAGATCCACAGATATTCAAATGACTTGGGTCAAAGCCTTGTTGTAGTTTTGTCTTTCTCTCACACTGGCGAACGCGTGGTTCCTGGCCAAGGTGTTCTAGAAATGGGCGTTTACAGACCAGATATTAGCCTTTACTCAGGTTCATCTAAGATCCGCGTTGGCTACTATATTCAAGAATTCGTAAAATAGTTTGAACTCATAGGATGCCCTTGAAGAACTCAAGGGCATTTTTATTTAGCGAGTAGCTGGAACGCTGTTGCCACTGTTCTGACCGCACCTTTCTGACAGGATACCGCAAACTGTTTGTTGTCAGGATTAAAATTGCCGGAAGCTAGACTATCCCATGTTCTCATTTGTACCATCGCGACAAAACAAGCTTTGTTACTAATTAACTAGTTGCAAATTATCATAACATCTTTCAACCTACTATAAAACTAGTAGATGGGATGTTATGCCAAGACCACGCCAACCCGGTTTGACAGAGAACGAACTTGAAGTCATGAAGATCCTTTGGGAAACAGCGCCACTCAAGGTCGCGGACATCTTAGAGAATATCTCCCGTAAGCCTAAACCTGCCTATACATCAGTTCTTACATTGATTCAGTCCATGGAGAAAAAGGGATACATCCAACATATTAAAGATGGAAAGGCGTTCCTCTACTCCCCGGTTTTGCAGCAAAGAAATTTCATTACGACAGAAGTAAAGCGAATCGCTAAGCGACTCTTTGATAGCACGCCGGGAGCTTTGATTTTAAATCTGGTTAAACAGGAACAACTCAGCGCCGATGAAATCGCTGAACTTAAGAAACTGCTACGAGATCAGAAATGAAATCATTTTCATATACCGTCTTCTTAAGTCTGTTTCTTACGTTCTCTTTGAGCCTTTATTTGATTTCCAATTTATTAGACGTTCTTAAGAT